>NZ_DDCJ01000157.1:14222-27994 GCF_002335285.1 Thalassolituus sp. UBA2009 | reverse complement strand
TTTTATTGAAATGGATTTTCTGACGGCACTCGCGGCAGGTGGAGCTGGTAACGAGGTTGTTTCCAACTCCTATAACCCTCGCTTACGCCATGCGTTCTTCACCTATAACAATCTGACTTTTGGTCAGACCTGGTCGACGTTTATGAACGTTGGCGCCCTGCCAGAAACCGTAGACTTTCTCGGCGTAAGTGACGGTACTGTATTTAACCGTCAGGCACAGATCCGCTACACCATGGGTGACTTCCAGTTTGCTCTGGAAAACCCGGAAAGCACCGTTGCAGGTGTTGGTGTTACCGATGATGTTGGCTTGCCGGATATGGTCGCCCGCTACAATATCAAAGCCGGTGATCATGCCTTTACCGTTGCCGCCATTGGCCGCCAGATGGCTTACCAGAATGGAGTATCCGGTGCAGGCAAAATCGACGAAAGCACCAATGGTTTCGGTGTCAGCCTGTCCGGTATGGTCAAGCTCGGCGCTGACGATCTGAAGTTCAGCTACACCACCGGTAATGTCGGTCGTTACGTCGGCCTCGGTGCTGTCAGTGACGTAACAATCGCAGCTAATGGCGATCTGAAAACAACAACCGTTAATGCTGCCTTTGTTGCTTACCGTCACTTCTGGAGCGATAAGATGCGCAGCACCATCGCCTATTCCATGCTGGACGCTGACTACGATGACGACACCATTGCTGCAGGACGTGTTGAAGCATCCACCAGCACCCGTCTGAACCTGATGTATTCCCCAACCAAAGAAGTAACCTATGGTGTGGAATACAGCATGGCGACTCTGGAAAAAGTGACAACCACCAAGAACGAAGGCGATATGAACCGCCTGCACTTCACCGCCAAGTACAGCTTCTGATCTGTACCTGACGCGTCTGACAAAAACCCGGCTCCGGCCGGGTTTTTTATTGCCTGATCAATACCCAAAATTCACCAGCTCCGTATAACCCAGCCGGTTATAACAACATTCTCAATAATGCTGTTGGCATTGCCTAAATGTTTTTCCACATTTTTCCGTACGTCTTTTAGTGCATCTTTTGGTACGTCGGTATCGCGGAGAAAAGCTGAAAAGACGATGCCCTCTCTCATCAATGTGAATAAAACGCACCGGTTAGATTGCTGGGAAAACATCAATAAATCGCCTGCCAGCCAGTTACAGAACAATACAGCAGCGTTCACTTACACTCACTGACGACTCATTTTTGGCATATATACAGATGTATTCATTGTGAAATTGACGGTTAATTATAAACAATCATATCAATGTCACAAAAATACTCGTTTGGTTACAAATGGTTACTTCGAGGAGAGGGAAAAGACCTGGTGACATTTTTTGTCACATTCCCCTCATAAACGACAGTTATGACGTGTATTTTTTTAAGATTTTTTCCTGCATTGCTATTGAATGTGAGGAAAAATGTCACTTTTCAAGTAAACGAAAATTATTCTCTAAAAACAGCGTGTTACATCACAGTTTTACCCATTGCAGGTCGCCTGCCAGTAAATTGACTCAACCATATGCCCTACCTAAGATGCGCGCACAACGCACAGCACCAGGAATAACTGGCACAAGGGTACGGATTACACTTTGAGCGAACGGGTAACATTTAACATTAACGTTATTAATAAGCCTGCTTATATCTTTCGTCTGGAAGGGATCACGCTCGTCTTCGTTTTTGTTCTCATCTCCACCCACACCCTTGCCGCTGAAAATATTATTCTGCGCGAAAGCTATGCCGGTAACCTGTCGTTTGCATTGACCGGTAACACCATGCGCTCTGGCAGCAATGGCTGCTCTCTACTTAGCAACTCCAGTGCCGCTATCAGTATCCCTGCCAGCAGTAATGTCGTCGCCGCGTTTCTGTACTGGTCAGGCTCGGGCAGTAACGACACTCAGGTTAACTTTTCCGGCGCCAATATCAGTGCCGATGTCATTTACAACGAGAATATCGACGGTCTCAGCTACTACAGCGCCCGGGCTGACGTTACCAATCGCGTCAGCTCTGTCAGCGCTACATACAACGTCTCCGGCCTTAATTTCGATCGCAGTAGTTCTTACTGTACCGGTGGCCGCTCATATGGTGGCTGGGCTCTGGTGATTGTGTATGAAAACGCGCAGGAGCCTCTGCGGGTAGTGAATATCTTTGATGGCTTCCGTAATTTCTGGAACAACTCGATTACCCTTACCCCGAATAACTTCGTTGTAGCCGATAATCCGGCAGCACTGGGTGGCAAACACGCGCACATTACCTGGGAAGGTGATGCTGATATTTCCAACTCAGAAAATCTGCGCTTCAACGGCTCTGTATTAAGCGGCAGCGGTAACCCTCAGGGGAATCAGTTCAACTCCTATTCCAACTCGACAGCCAGCAGCACCTCTGGTGTCGACGTAGATATTTACAATATCGGCAACTACCTTACGGCCGGCTCTCAGTCTGTCACATCGGTCTATACCAGTGGTCAGGATCGCGTCTATCTGAGCGCAGAGATTATCAGTATTCCGAATCGCGATGTCGCCGACCTCAGTCTCACGGTGAACAATCCGGCAACGGTACAACGTGGTGATAATGCCGTGCTGGCACTCCGTGTCACCAATAATGGCCCCCGTTCAGCCAATGCGGTTCAGGTTGAAATTCCTATGACTGACGGCCTTAGCCTGTCGTCGTTCTCTGGCAACAACTGGCTGTGTTCATCGCAGAGCAATGCGGTTATCTGTCAGCTCAGCAACCTGGCCAATAATCAGTACAGTGATCTGTCAGTTACTCTGTCCACGGCAGCAACCACTCTTAACAGCGAAAGTCTGTCAATCAGTACCAGCAGCAATACCTTCGATCACCGCATGAGTAACAACAGTCAGCAGATTACTCTCGCTATTGTTGATCCGGATCTCAGTACTTCGGTTAAACGGGTGTTGGATCTGAATGGTGGTCAGGTTCGTCCGGGCGATACGCTGCGCTTTGAAATTGAAATCACAAACAGTGGCGCTGCTGTAGTGAGCAATATGACACTGACAGATCATATCCCTTCACTGATCAGCAGTTTTCAGGTTTTCAGCCACCCTGTCGGTGCGCAATTAACAACACAACCAGCACCTGCCGGAAATTTCGGCCGCGGCGTGGTCAGCCTTTCTGCGCTGACGATACCAGCCGGTGAGTCACGCACTCTGACGATTGATGGCGTCTTGTCTTCCGGAGCTCAGGATAGTGACAGCTTTACCAACACTGCAATCCTCAGCGGAGCTGGTCTGAACCTGTCTCTGACGTCACCCGTAATCACGGTTAACAGTGCTCTCAGCATCAAAGGCAATAAGCCTCTCTATTTACAGCCAAACCTCACCCTGACCCGGGTAGCAACGACGGACAGCAGCTCCGCAATCGAAATTACCAATAACAGCACAGTTAACTGGCAGTTAACCCCTGCGCTGCAAACGGATATGGTACTGAATTACAGTCAGGGTATTCCATTCCGTTTTTATGCCCGCAATGGTTACGACGGTGGTGATAACAGGGCCTATAACCATACCTTTGATATCCGCCTGTCAGCCAGACGCTCCGGTACAGACATACTGCTGGCCAGTCGGACGCTGACCGCCGAACTGCTGACTGCCGGCAATAACAGCGGACTGGAAGTTATCCGGGAATTTAATACCGACCTTAGCGTGCAAAATGCAGAACCATTATTAAATGGTGATATTTTGCAGATCAGCATCCGCCAGTCTGGCAGCCAATACTCAGATCCTGTCGACCTGTTCCTGCGCCGTAACGGCAACAACAGTCAGGTCGCACTGACCTCCAACACCGTTATTAATGTTGATAGCGTTGCACTTTATGACGCGCCATACCCTGGCGGTAACACTCTCAATGCCGCTCAACGTGGACAGACAATTTATATTCGCGGCGAGGTATCCGACCCTTTCGGTGCTGACGATATTACCGCTGCGACATTGAGTTTATTCGACCCAAGCGGCAATCAGTTACTTAATAACACCGACTTAACGCCTGTTGCTGCCAGCAATGCCGTTAAGGTTTATGAATACAGCATCACAATGGCAACAGATGCATCCGCAGGTAACTGGAAAGCCAGTATCCGAGCGGAAGAAGGCTATGAAAATCTCGTATTCAGCAGTAAAGATCTGAGCTATCCGATTCTGCTCTTCCCGCAATTAAATCTGACTAAAAACGCTGAAGTTATTTCTGATCCGGTTAATGGCAGCACTAACCCCAAAGCCATTCCGGGTGCAGAAATTATTTATACCCTGACTGCGTTAAATCAGGGTGAAGGCCAGACCGATGCTGACACTCTGGTTATTGACGAACAAATTGCTGCCACCACCAGCCTTTATGTCGCCGATTTTAATGGCGCAGGCCCGGCTGAGTTTATTCAGGGTGCTGCTAACAGTGGTCTTACCTACGGCTTTAGCGCATTAAATGCTGCCAACGATGATCTCGATTTTTCCAACGATACCAACAGCAGCGACGGCATTACCTATGGCTACGTTCCGCAACCAGATGCCGAAGGCTTTGACGCCAATGTCACCTATATCCGCTTTATGCCGAAAGGCACGTTAAACCCCGCGTCTGGCAGCAGCCAGCCGGAATTCAAGTTTCGCTACAAAGTAAAGGTCCAATAAGGAGCATTCCATGCAGACCATTAAACGTACGTCCCTGCTTCTCGCAGGTATGCTTGCCTCGGCAAGTGGCTGGGCGGCAACCTCTGTCGGTACCCAGATTGAAAACACGGCAACGGCTACCTACTACGCACCGTCCGATGCAACCTCACAGCTGACCGTCAGCAGTAGCACGGCTTTTGTTGTACAGGAAAAAATCGACGTTGCAGTAACCAGCAGCACCACCAATGCTCTGGAAGTTCAGGCTGGCAGCACTGCTCAGGTCATTGAATACACCATCAAAAACACCGGTAACGGTGATGAAACCTTCGACCTGACCGTCAGCAACGGTACCGGCGACGCGTTCGATGTTACCAACGTCAAAATTTATCTGGATGACGGCGTACCAGGATTTCAGGGCACCGAAACCGAAGTCACACAAATTAACCTGACTCCGGAACAGGCCACCAAAATCTTTGTGGTGGTTGATATTCCGGTTGCACAGAGCATCGACGATATCGCCAATATCGAATTCAACGTGACCTCTGCGACCCCAGGTGCTGCAGCCGGTAATCAGGGCGATATTCTGGCTGGCCAGGGCGATGGCGGTACCGATGCGGTTCTGGCCAATAATGCCGGCGGCGCAATTAAAGCCAGCAGCTATAAAGTAACCGCAACCGCCGGTCTGGTTGTTATTACCAAGAGCATTCTGTCGACCGAACACCCAACCCTGGGCAGCGTAAAAGTGCCAGGCAGTGTGGTGACTTACCAGATTCTGGTTCAGGTAACCGCCGCCGTTAATAACCTGCGCATTGTCGATGACCTGCCATTAAACCTGACCTACGACGCTGGTTCCCTGTTACTGGCTAACAGCAATCTGGCAGGCACACCACTGACAACGACCAATGCCTCAGGCAACACCGATTCTGCAGCCGATGCAGATGCGGGTCGTTATGACGCCAACGCTGGCAGCAACGGTCGTGTGACCTTTGTTTTGGGTAATCAGGCAGCCGCCGGCGATTACACCATTCAATTCACCGCAACCATCGATTAATAACGAGGTATTTATGCGCACTCTTCTGCTCGCATTTGCTTTTCTTCCTGCTCTGGCAATGGCCGAAGTCAGCCTGATTACCGAGGCTTTTAAAATCGTTCCGGTGCAACAGGCCGACGGCAGCGTTGTGGAAGAGTGGCAAACACCTGAGAAAGTAGTACCCGGCGATAAAGTCGGTTACCGCATTTCTTACAACAATAACGGCAAGGAAGCTGCTGAAGGCGTTGTAATCAATAACCCGGTTCCTGCCGAAACGATCTACATCGCCAACAGTGCAACCGGTGCCAACAGCACCATTACCTATTCCGTTGACGGAGGTCAGAACTTTGGCAAAGCCAGCGAACTGACCGTCACTGCACAGGGCAATACCCGTGCGGCAAAAGCGGAAGATTACAGCCACATCCGCTGGATGCTGACTCAGCCGGTCGAAGCTGGAGCCAGCGGTAAAGTGGAATTTAAAGTTCGTATTAAATAACCCGGAGAATCTGTATGAAAATACAAAAACTGATTCTGCCTGCTGCTATGTCCTTCGCCGGCCTCGTAAGTTTTGGGGCTCAGGCGGCGACAAAAGCCGGTATTGAAATCGTAAATACCGCAGCCCTTAACTATAAAGTGAATGGCGTTGCGCAAACTCAGGTAGAAGCTGAGAAAAAACTGCAGGTCGACGTAAAAATCGACTTTAATCTGGCACGTGCTGATATTGCAGCGCCAAATGCATCAACTGAAATTGATGTTGCTGGCAGCAAATACTACGTGATGGGTAAATTTGATCTGGCCAACACCACTAACGCGCCAACCACTTTCACCCTGGCGCCGACGAATGGTGACGGCACTGAGGCACTGGGTTTTACCGGTACAGATTACACCTCACTGACCGATACCAAAGATCCGGTAAGCAGCCTTTTCAAACTGTACAGTAGCGCTGCTGGTGCTGCCGCTCCGGCAACCGAACTGACTGGTAATATCTCTCTGAATGAAGACGGAAATGCCAGCAACACCACGGCACTGGTTTGGGTTCTGATTCCAACCAGTGAAATCAAAGGTGTGGATAAAGATGTATTCGCCGTACAGTTAACAGCAACCGCAAGCGAAGTGACTGTTGTTGGCGAAGCCAACCCTGTTGCTGTTGTTAATGATGTTGCAAATACCGACACCGATGCTGTTCAGTTTGTATTTGCTGATGACGCGCAAGCGGGTGATGACGAATCTGCAATCGGTAATGCTACCGAATCTGCATGGGACGCCCTGTTCCTGGCCTTCCCGGATTTCGAAACCACTGATCCGACTGATCCAACTAACCCAACCAAAAACGGTTTCATCAAAACCTCGGTTGTACTGTGGGATCCGATTAATGAAACCAACAATCCGAAAGCCATTCCTGGTGCAACCGTTCAGTACAGCATTACGCTGACCAACCTGGGCGCAACGGATGCCAATGATGTCAACATCAGTGATGCTATTCCGGCTAACACAACCTTCTGTGACAGCAGCAACAGTCCGGAACTGTGTGCAGACGTTACAAGCGTTAACGCACCAGCGGCAACGCTGAGTTACGTTGCACCGACCACTGGTCCGGCTCTGAACGGAAGCAACATCGAAGCGGTATTCGCTACGGTGAAGTCGAATGAAACCAGCACAATCACCTTCACAGTGAAGATCGACTGATTATGCTGAACAGCCTGCAACGCATTCGCACTCAACTGTTGAACAGCGGTCATCCGACCGCCGTTCGCGGCTGTCTGTCATTTGCCGTTGCCGGCTGCTTGCTGTTCAGTCAGCAGGTATTGGCCGCGGTTACCCCGGCCAATACTCCCATTACCAATACCGCTGTTGCTTCTTTTGAACGCAGCAATGGTTTAACCGACAGTGTCAGCAGTTCTGCAACACTGGTTACCGAAGAAATTAATCCGGCAGCCGTCGCTCCGACGCCGGCCGAGATGCTGTTACTGCACAACGGCGGATCATCCGCTTCCGGCACCGCCATTAATGGCAGTGAATGTGCCGACAGCAGCGGTAATTTTTCTGCATTAACCGCTTTTACCGATTTATCCGGCAATGCACAGTCTTTGCCTGGCAGCTACCAGCTGAATACCGTCGAATACGGTTTCAAAATTGGTGAGCCTTTAATTATTCAGGTAGTGGAGCTGGATAAAAATCTGAATTCAGCCCGCCCCGACCAGATTGAAATCGATGTCCGCAACAGTAATGGCAGCGACATCGAACATTTACGCTTAACCGAAACCGGCGACAACACCGGTATATTTGTCGGTGTTTTACCGACCCGTTTAGCCGATGCCAGTGCCACAAATTACGATTGTGCGTTATCGCTGAAATATGGCCAGACCGTAACTGCCCGTTATCAGGACAGTGCCGACAGTACCGACAGCGTGACCCTGAATACCCGCTTTGATCCTTACAGCCGTGTATTTGATTCACAAACCGGCGCACCGGTTAATGGCGTTACCGTAACCCTGATTAATGCCGATACCGGCCTCGCGGCCAGCGTATTTGACGACGATGGTGTTACCCCATGGCCAGCCAGTGTTGTCACCGGTCCTAAAATCTCTGCTCAGACTGTTCGCACCGCAGCACTGGCCAGCGATACCAACAGCTTCCCGGATGGCAGCTTCCGCTTCCCTTATGTGCCGGCCGGTAATTATCAGCTGCAGTTTGAAGCGCCGGCTAAATACCGTGTGCCATCAGAGCTGGGCAGCGACGATCTGAATAATGTGCCGAATGGTCCGTTCGAACTGAATACCATTTCCCGTGGCGAAGTATTCAGTCTGGCGGGCGGCCGGGTATTTATTTCCGATATCGCCGCCGACCCACTTGAAGGTGGTGTATTACTGAGCAAAACCGCCAATAAAAACGAAGCCGGCATTGGTGATTTTGTGCAGTTCACCATTCGTCTGAATAATTCCCAGGTGGTCGTAAAAGACGCCAGCATTGTTGACCAATTGCCACAGGGGATGCGTCTGCGCAATGGCTCTGTACGTATTAACGATGAAAAAATTGCCGACCCGGTTATCAGCAATAACGGCCGCCAGCTGACTTTTGCCCTGCCCGATATCGCCGCTAACGGTTCACTGTCGCTGACTTACGTCACGCAGATTACTGCCCAGGCACAAGGCGCTTTAATCAACAAAGCCTGGCTGGTTGATGACGATGTAAGCAGTAACATTGCTCAGGCTCAGGTACAGATTGCCGACGAATTTTTTAAAGACAGCGCGCGTTTATTTGGCCGTGTCTACCTTGACGACTGTAACGGCAACCTCGATGCCGAAGCCGTCTCCAATGTGCGTCTGTTTATGGAAGACGGTACCTATGTCGTCACCGATGCCAATGGTGAATGGCATATCGAAAACGTCCGTCCGGGCACCCACGTCGTACAGCTGGATACCGCCACAATTCCACCTTATATGGAAGTGGTCAGCTGCGATGAACGCGGTTTTCACGCCGGCCGTGCATTCAGTCAGTTTGTTGATGTGCAGGGCGGCAGTTTCTGGCGCGTCGATTTTGCGCTGAAAATGAAAACCCCTGAAAGTGGCGAAATCCGTCAGCGTTTGAGTCATCAGCTGGTACCTCTGGCGGCTATGGCTGATGGCAAACTGCCTTACAATTCCCCCGTGCCGGAAAAACTGCGCTTTACCGTCGACCTCGAAGGCAACGGTCTGGAAGTGAACAACGTTATTCAGATGATCGCCCTGCCCGACGGTGTTATTTACGAGCCCGGCAGCAGCGTACTGGATAATGTCCCGTGGGAAGATCCACAGATTTCCTACGGTACGCTGATTTATAAACTTGGCGATAAACCGGCCGACTGGTCACACCAGCTGCAGTTTTCGGCCATCGTCAGCGATAAAGCCGACAGCGGTGAATTAACCACGCGCTCCATTACCCGCTTCCAGGCCGAAGGTCAGCCCAAGCAGCAGATTAAACCAGCCAGTACCACCGCCGTGCTGCAGCTGCCGCCGGACGATGGCCAGGTAAAACCGATTAATCCGCCGAAATTCGATAATTTTTCTGATGTTTTAACGCCGGAAGATAAATCGAATCTGAAAAACGTGATTGACCGTCTGGCAGGCCTGCGCAATTTAACCGTACAGGTCGTTGGCCATACCGACAGCACGCCGATTGCACGCCGGAATAAACATATTTATGCCGATAATCAGGCACTGTCTGAAGCCCGGGCATCATCGGTGGCCCGTTATCTGGCCGAACAGCTGGGCGTTGAGCCGCAGAATATCCGTGCCGTTGGTAAAGGCTCCTCGGTGCCGGTGGCCAGCAATGCCAGCCGTGATGGCCGCGCATTAAACCGTCGTGTTGAAGTCAAAGTACTCAGCGGCGATCCGGATATCCGTCTGGCAACTATTGCCAGCGACATGCAGGTGGCTTCGGTACAGGCCAGCCTGCCCGGCTTTATCCGTAATTTACCGGCTACAGCAGCCGGTAATCCGGCCGCACTGATCGCTGAACAGCCAATGCCGGAATTTGATCAGCACTGGTTTGAAACCGCCGCCGATCAGGCACAGTGGCTGTGGCCGCCGCTCGATCGCAGCCCGTCGATTGGCTCGGTGAAAATTGCCATCTCCCACGGCGCCGGTGAGCGCATTAAACTGTTGCTCGATGACCAGCCGGTCAGCCCGCTGAACTTTGATGGTACTACGCGTAACAGCAAACGCGATCTGGCCGTCAGTATCTGGCGCGGTGTTGATATTCAGCCCGGCCCTAACCGCTTCAGCGTGTTTGTGATTAATAAAGACGGTGACATTGTCGATCAGTTTGAGCGCACTGTTCAGTACGCTCAGGAACCGGCCAAAGCAGAACTGATAGAAAGCCAGAGTAATGCCGTGGCTGACGGTCTGACGCCGGCCACTATCGCCGTGCGTCTGACCGATAAAGACGGCTTCCCGATCCGCGCCAATATTCTTGGCGATGTTGAAGTCCAGGCGCCTTATACCCTGTACGATGAATCGCGTCAGATTGAAGGCAACCCGCTGGGCAATATTCAGCAGCCACAATACCGCGTGGGTGATAACGGTGTGGCGCTGATCCGCCTGACACCCACCAACCAGGCCGGTGAAGCGGTGCTGACCTTCCGCCACGCCAATGGCCAGAAAGATGAGCTGCGTGTGTGGCTGAAGCCTGCTCCGCGTGACTGGATTCTGGTCGGTCTGGGCGATCTGGCGGTCGGTTATAACAGCGGCAATGGTGACCACAACAGCCGTCAGGCCGCTGGTGTCGACGACAATCTCTGGCACGATGGCCGGGTTGCCTTCTTTGCTCAGGGTCAGGTGCTGGGTGAGTGGTTACTGACCGCCGCCTATGACTCCGGCAAGCCGGAAGCCGAAGCCTTTGCCAGCGTGATCGAGCCCGACCGTTATTACACCCTGTACGGTGATGCCAGCCAGCAACAGCTGGACGCCAGCTCAGCAAGCAAACTGTATGTACGTCTGGAGCGCGAGCGCTTCTACGCTATGTTCGGTGATATCAACACCGATCTGAACAACAGCACTCTGGGCCGTTACAGCCGTAAGCTGACCGGTGCTCAGGCGGTTTACCATGGCGATGTGGTTGAGCTGTCAGCCTTTACCAGCCAAACCAGCAACGGCTTTGTGCGTGATGAAATTCAGGGCGACGGCACCTCCGGTCTGTATCGTCTGCGCAATAAAAATATTGTGCTGAACAGTGAAAAAATCCGCATTGAAACCCGCGACCGTTATCGCAGCGAAGTTATTATCAGCAGCGAAGACCTGAACCGTGATGCCGATTACGTTATCGACTATCAGGACGGCACCCTGTACTTCAAAGGGCCGGTCAGCAGCACCGATGAAAACTTTAATCCGCGCTATATCGTGGTTGAGTACGAAACCGAAGCCGGCGATAACCTCGGTTATATCAGCGGCGGCCGCGCCGGAGTCAAACTACTGGATGAGCGCATCAAAGCCGGTGTGACCGCCATTACCCAGAATCAGAGCGGTGATGACCGTCACTTGACCGCCGCCGATGCGCGCATCACTCTGGGTGATACCGAAATCAAAGCCGAAATTGCACAAAGCGAAGAAGTGGTGAACTCCGCCGCCGCAACCGCCAACGCACACCTGCTGGAAGTAACACACCGTACCGAACAGCTGCAGGCGACCGCTTATGTGCGCAGTCAGGACGAAAACTTCGGCCTTGATCAGACCGCACAGGGTGAGAATGACTACCGCAAAGAAGGCGTACAGGGCAGCTACTACTTAAGCGACCGAGACCGTCTGCAACTGGAAGGTTTCCACCATCAGCAGCTGAGCACCGGTTTCGATAAATACCAGACCCAACTCGACTGGGTACACCGTCTGGATAACGACCAGCAGATATCCTTCGGTCTGCTCAGCGCACAGGAAGAAAACGAAACAGAAGACCAGTACACCGACCAGTTAACCGCCGGCTTCAGTACCCGCGTACTGAATGATCGCCTGACGCTGAACAGCATGCTTTTGGCCAATGCCAGCGCCCGCAGCGATGCCTACGACCAGCTGCGTCTTGGCGCCGACTACCGCCTGACCAATGACCTCAGCCTGTTTGCCGAGCATGAAACCGGGTTTGAATCTGCAGCACCGGAGCGCACTGTGCTGGGTATGCGCGCCACCCCATGGAGCGGCGCCAAAGCTCAGCAAAGCATCGAACAGGTTGAGCAGGATGATGCCTACCGTCTGTTTGCTGTGTCTGGCCTGACTCAGGAAATCGCCCTCACCGACGCCCTGAGCGTCAGCCTCGGCTTTGATCAGGCGCGCAACCTGGAAGCCAATGCACCGGGCGAAACCTCAGACAGTACCGAAGATTTTCACGCCACCCATGCCGGTATGTCATATCGCACCAGCCTGTGGCAGTGGAATAACCGTGTGGAATACCGCGACGGCAGCGACAGCGATAAATGGGTAGCCCGTACCAGCCTGTACCATCCGCTTAACGATGCGCTGGCCACCGGTGGCAGCCTGAATTATTTCAAAGAAGACGGCAGCAGCAGTTACAGCAATCAGCTCGAAGCGAGTTTCGATCTCGCCATCCGCCCGCGTCGCCACCCTTATGCCCTGCTCTGGCAAACCCGTTGGGTGCAGCAGGCTGAAGGCGGCGAAGGCACGCCAAGCCGCTCACGCAAACTGATCAACAATGTACACGGCAACTGGCTGTTCACGCCGGCAAACCAGCTGGCCGCCCAGTACGGTATCAAACGCGTGCTCGATCAGTACAACAGCGATGATTACGCTTCCACCACCGACTTTATGGCGGCTGAATGGCGTCATCACCTGAATCCGACCTGGGATATCGGTGCCCACGGCCGTCGTCTGCACAGCTACGAAGCCGGCCAGACCGCGCACGGTACCGGTGTATCGGTTGGCTGGATTCCGCAGACCAACGTCTGGCTCGGACTGGGTTATAACTTTACCGGCTTTATCGATACCGATTTCTCTGCCGCCAATTTCACCGCCAAAGGCGTGTACCTGAAGATGCGCTTCAAAGCGGATCAGGAAACCCTCGCCACTCTGCGTGCGGCGTTCTACTAAGCGCTGCACGCGTCAATACTGCCCCCGCGGAATATCAGAACTGTCACTAACTGACTGGACGCAACCGTTGCAAACGCTGACAATACGCCATCATTCTCAAATAAAAGTGCCGGTTTTTTATCCGGTTGCTTGATAACAAAAACCGATAAGGAACTGGCATGACCTCCCGTGATCAACTGATTAACGCTCAGGGCCAACCGGCATTTGGCATCTTTCCTGATGGCGTCAGCGAACTGAATTATCTCGATTATGATCTGCGCTCACCGATGGATCGCAAGCGCAGTGCGCTGGCCAAACGTTTTGGCTTTAATCAGTTTCAGTTTGTCAGTTTTATCAGCCCACAGTTAATTGTCGGTCTTGCCATTGTCGATCTGAAACTGGTGAGCAACGCTTTTCTGTATTTATACGATCCGGAAACGGAAGCCTTTGAAGAATTCAGTTTTCTGCAACCGCTGGGCAAAAACACCCATATCGAACCACGGCCGAATGACGGCAATGCCGAATTCCGCAAAGGCGGTAATACCTTCAGCATCAAAGCCAGCCGTACTCCGGGTGTGCGCAA
>NZ_DDCJ01000157.1:0-13965 GCF_002335285.1 Thalassolituus sp. UBA2009 | reverse complement strand
TCCTATAACCCGCTCGCTATCTGTACCCGCGCCGGTTACCAGGGCTGGGTATTTACCCAGAAAAGCACCGCTCAGGTCTGTAATGGAGTAGTCGACTGGCACGGGAAAAAATACGATCTGCAGGCCATTGGCGCGCTGGCTGGCGTCGACTGGACCGGCGGTTTTATGCGCCACGAAACCTTCTGGAACTGGGGCAGCCTGTCATGCCGGCTGAGCGATGGCCGTCGTCTGGGCTTTAACCTCGCTGCCGGAGTAAACGAAACCGGCTTCAGCGAAAATGCCATCTGGTTAGACGGCAAGATGATTAAAGTGGATATGGTGGATTTCCGTTTTGACCGCTATCACCCGGATCATTCCTGGGCGCTGCGCTCCGCCGATGGCAGCATTGATCTGCACTTTGAGCCTAAAGGCCGGCGTCAGGAAAAAACCAATGCGCTGATTATGGCGTCCAACTTTAATCAGTACTTTGGCCAGTATCATGGCGAGATTCATCTGCCGGATGAAAGCATTCACCTCGAAGGCGCCTGGGGTCTGGTCGAAGACCACTACGCCCGCTGGTAAAAGACGGTTGCGGAAGCCGATGTTCATTCGCGGGCCAATATTATCCGGCCACGCGAATGATCAAACACGCCAATAGCGAAAATCTGACGGCTTTTGTATAGTCATTCTGACAAATGACTGCAGGATGCCGCTATGAAATCCAACCGCCTCACCCTTGCACTTTGCCTCGCCGCTCCTCTGGCACAGGCCGAATTTTCCAATACGTCCTACAGCTTCTTTGCTGCCGGCTTTGAGAATGTGAATTACTCGGAGCACCTCGATAACTTTGGCGGTTCAAAGGTCGATTCAAGTTTCTCTGCCACCAATTTTGTTCAGCGCTCCGGCGGCTATACCGCCATTGACGAACATTTCGGCTTCTTTATTAAGACAGCCTCAACGCTGATTGCTCAGGAAGAAACAGAAAAGTGGGACGCCAGTGGCTTTTCCGGCCCGGTGCAGGAAGATGTAGCAGCAATGAACTATCAGGCTCTGGATACCACCATGGCCTACCATATGGGCAATGGTGGTTACTGGCTGCTGGGTATTCATTATCAGAAAATCAGCTTTTCCCGCTTCGGCTGGGAAAGCACGGATCAGACCGAAAGCTTTGCCGATTCTATCGAAGACTATATCCGCAATACTCCGGCGTTGTTTAATCCGATTCAGACAGGTATCAGTAACGGCTCCTTTAAAAATTCTGCGGGTAATATTATTACCACCGAAGCCGAATACTTTGCGGCAACCCGCTATAAACCAGAAGATACCCTGGAGGTTGTATTCGAAGATGCCAGCTCTTTCAGCCTGACCGGCGGCTATGAATACGACAGCTACTTTATGAACCAGTCACTGGGGCTGCGTTATATTGCCGGTGCTCAGTTAGGGTTAAATCTGTATGAAAACGTACTGAACAGCGGAAATAACAAAGCGCTTACCCGCAATTTTGGCGGTGGCATTGATCTGCGTTTAACCGCCGGTATTGGCTACCAATTCCGTCCGGAAGTCGGTGCGATGGTTATGCTGGATGCCAACGGCAGCTGGCGTGATGGCATTAAAGAAAAGCTGAATTCAGCACAAACCGTAGAACTGCCGGATAACTCCTTTTATGCCTACGCTCTGACCGGCAGCGTGTTCTGGAATTTCTGAAAAACGGAAATATTCGCGCTAAAAAAACCGGGCAGTGCCCGGTTTTTTTTATTTATGCCTGTCGCTGAATGCCGGGCACTGCTGAATACTAAGGCAGCAAGTCACTGATGGTCAGTTTAATCAGATTTTCTTCATGATTACTGACGGGTGACTGCTCCGCCTGCCAGTCACCACTTTGTGGCATTGGCTGGCCCGATTTGGAAATCCGCGCCACCAGAGTCACCTGCTCATGACTGCTGAGGTTCATACCCGGCGCCATCGCCTGTGCGTCACTCAGGGTAATCACCTGCGGTAACTGAGCGACCGTCAGCTTCTGTACGGCTAATGGCATTGGCGGGCCACTGACAGCACGGGCCAGAACAAACACAGTATCCGCCGGATCAACTGCGGCCTTAGCTTCAGCAGAAAGGTCGACCAGCACTTTAATTTCGCTGCGTTTCATCCAGCTTAAATCCACCTCACCACCCTGCTCACGCACGTGTTCAACCGCACGTAAAATACCCTGTGCCAGCATTTGCGCTTCCGGGGAATCGCCCATGCCCAGCCACAGCTGACGCCAGTAATTAACGGCGCCCTGATAATCTTTTAATTCGAAGGCGAGCATACCGGCCATACCTAACGCCTGACGATTACCCGGAGTCAGCGCCAGTGCGTCTTTTAACAGCTGGTACATGCCATTATCCGCTTTCTGATCAGCGGCAAAGAAGCGTGCCTGAGCCAGGAGTGTCATGGTCGCCGCACGGTCAGCGGTTGCCTCTTCCGGCAAGGCAACCAGAATATCGGCAAAGACTTCTGCGGCCTGAGCAAAATCGCCATTGGCATTCAGCAAACGGCCGCGCAGGTAATTCCACTCGATATTGCCCGGTTGCTTTTGTCCGGCAGCGGCAAGGCGCTCAATTAATTCACTGCGTTCCGGCTGCGTCAGTTCAACCTGACTGACTTTTTCCAGCAACTCAGTGGCGCGCAGTTCATTCGCGGCCCCCCACTGCTGATACAGCAAGACGGTTCCGGCCACAGAAAACAGCAGCAACGCCAGAGCAACCGGCCAGCGATAACGTGCAGGAGATGCTACTGCCTGAAGACCGGCATTACCGCTGGACGCCAGAAATTCACGATCCAGCTCCAGCTGCAGTGCCTGCTTTTGTTCCTCATCCAGATCACTGGCCGCCAGCTCATCGGTGCGTTCCTGATACAGACGCAGATTTTCTTCACTCTGATAACGGTCATCAGCTTTTTCCCGGTGCCAGACCGGCACCAGCAAAAACATCAGCAGTAACAGACTCAGTAATAACAGTGCCCAGATCATGAAGATTTCGCCTTATTTTTTAATGCCTGCAGACGTGCCTGCTCTTCTGCACTTAACGGTGCTGCTGGTTGTTTCTGACCGCGACGGATCAGCACCAGTAATAACAAACCAAATACGAAAACCAGCGCCGGGCCAAACCACAGCAAAAAGGTTTCTGCGCGGAATGGCGGGTTATAACGCACAAAATCGCCATAACGGTCGACCAGATAGCCGACAATTTCTTCGTCGCTCTGACCTTCCTGCATCAGCTCGTACACTTTATCGCGCAGATCAACCGCGACCGGGGCATTGGAGTCCGCCAGATTCTGGTTCTGACATTTCGGGCAACGTAAATCCTGTGCCAGCTGCTCAAAGCGCGCGGCATCGTCAGGATCGTCAAAGGGATATTTATAACCATCGACCGTTGCCAGCGCTGACAGTGGCAGCAACAGGCAGAGAAACAGGAAAATTTGCTTCATTGCATCGCCTCAAATTGCGGCTGCAGTTTGTCCCAGACCGCAGGATTCAGATCGCCGATATGCTTAGCGCGGATAATCCCTTTGCTGTCGACCAGAAAGGTTTCCGGCGCGCCATAAACGCCGAGTTCCAGACCTAACTTGCCATCAGGATCGGCGATATTAAACAGATAAGGATTGCCGTATGCCTGCAGCCACTGACGGGCTTTAAAATCATCGTCTTTGTAATTAATGCCGACGATTTTAACGCCTTCTTTGGCCAGCTCATTTAAAAAAGCATGCTCGGCTTTACAGGTTGGGCACCAGGTTGCCCAAACATTCACCAACACCGGCTCCTGCGGTAAATGATTGGTGCTTTCGCCGGACTCAACGGTATTCAGAATAAAGGTCGGAAACGGCTTACCGATTAATGGTGACGGCAGCGAGGTTTTATCCTCCTGACCCAGACCGATCCAGAACAGAATGCCCATGGCAATAAAACCGACCAGTGGAATAAAAAGGAACGCGCGGTTCATGCGGTCACCTCCTGTGCAGTGTTTGCCTGAGCATTATTCTGTGGTGCATTTTTACGCTGGCGGTAACGCTTATCCAGCATGGCCAGCAAGCCGCCCACCGACATAAAGATCGCCCCCAGCCATACCCAGCGCATAAAAGGTTTTACCTGCAGACGCATACCCCAGGCACCATCGGCCAGAGGTTCACCCATGGAGACATACACATCGCGGAACAACGATACATCAATCGCCGCTTCGGTCATGATCGAACCGCTGGCGTTGTAACGGCGTTTCTCCGGCTGCAGCAGAGCAATCTCACGCTCGCCGTCATAGACACGGAAACGAATGGCATCAGACACGTAGTTCGGTCCTTCCACATGGCCGGCATCGACAAATTCAAAGCGGTAATCACCAAGCATTTCCGAATCGCCTTTGGCCATCCGTACCGATACCTCAGTGCTGTAATTCGCCACCATGGTGACGCCGATAATGGTAATCGCCACGCCGATATGCGCCAGCACCATGCCCTGATAGCTCAGGCCCAGCTGCGGAATACGGCTTAAACGGCCACGGGCTTTTTTCCAGACATCCACCAGCGTGGCGCCAATCAACCAGAAACTGACGCCCATACCCAGCAGCACTTTCCAGTTCATTGTGCCGTCAGCCAGCAGTGGGACGGCAAAACCGAGCAGCACAGCGGCAACCATCGCCGCCACGGTTTCAGAGCCCAGACGCTTAAGGTCATCGGCTTTCCAGCGCGCCATAGCACCCAGCGCAATCACCAGCCCCAGCACGACGCTGATAGGTACAAACATAAAGTTGAACCAGGACGCACCCACCGACAGCTTGCCCATGCCCATAAAGTCGATAATCAGCGGATACAGGGTGCCCAGCAGAATGGCAAAGGCCGCCACCAGCAACAGCAGGTTATTAAGCAGCAGGAAGCTTTCACGCGACACCCAGCTATAACGGCCCACCGACGCCACGGTCGGCGCTTTAATGGCATACAGCAATAAGGAGCCACCCACACAGATACCCAGCAGCGCCAGAATAAACACCCCGCGCTCAGGGTCAGAGGCAAAGGCATGTACCGAGGTCAGCACACCGGAGCGCACCAGGAAGGTACCCAACAAACTCAGGGAAAAAGCAAAGATAGCGAGCAACACCGTCCAGCTTTTAAACAGGCCGCGTTTTTCAGTCACCGCCAGCGAGTGCAGCAACGCAGTGGCCACCAGCCACGGCATTAATGAAGCATTCTCAACCGGGTCCCAGAACCACCAGCCGCCCCAGCCAAGCTCGTAATAGGCCCACCAGCTGCCCAGAGCAATACCCAGGGTCAGGAAGATCCAGGCGGCCATGGTCCACGGACGTGACCAGCGTGCCCAGGCGGCATCCAGACGCCCACCCAGCAACGCCGCCAGAGCAAAAGCAAAGGCAACCGACAGACCGACGTAGCCCATATACAGCGTTGGCGGGTGCACGATCAGACCAAAATCCTGCAGCAGCGGATTCAGGTCAGCGCCTTCCTGCGGCATGCTCGGCAGGTTACGTTCAAAGGGATTGGAGGTTTCCAGAGTGAACAGGATAAAGCCCACCGACACCATCCCCATAATCGACAGCACCCGCGCCACCATATCCAGCGGCAGCGATTTACTGAACCAGGCAACCGCCAGCCCCCAGCAACCCAGCATGGTTACCCACAGCAACAGCGAGCCTTCGTGAGCGCCCCAGACAGCACTGATCTTGAACGCAGTTGGTAAAGCGGTGTTGGAGTTTTTGGCGACATAAGCCACCGAAAAGTCATCCACCACAAAGCAGTAAGCCAGAATCACCAGACTGATGATCAGAAATAACGCCTGTGCACTGGCCAGCGGGCGGGCATAAGCCATCAGCCAGCCCTGACCACGGCGCACACCGACCAGCGGTACCACCCCCTGAATCGCAGCCACCAGCAGCGCAAAAATCAGTGCCAGCTGGCCAAACTCAGGCAGCATTCCGGACAGATTTCCCATGTCAGTATCTCGCTTCTTCTAAGGCCTGCTTACCGTTCTGGTGCGCTTTTTCCAGCGCATCCTTCACTTCCGGCGGCATATAGTTTTCATCGTGTTTGGCCAGTACTTCCGAGGCGACGAACACACCGTCCTCACCCAGTTTGCCCATCGCCACAATCCCCTGCCCTTCGCGGAACAGATCCGGCAGGATACCTTCGTAGGCAATGGTTACTTCCGACATACCGTCGCTGACCACAAAGCGCACACCCAGGCCACTGTCATCGCGCACGACACTGCCCGGTTCGACCAGACCACCAGCGCGGATAGTACGGCCAACCGGCGCTTCACCACTGGCGATCTGGGTCGGCGTCATAAACAGATTGATATTCTGGCTGAGCGAATACATCAGCAGGCCAACGGCAGTACTCACACCGAGCACCATAAACAGAATCAGAGTCAGACGTTTTTTACGCTTGGGGTGCATGCTTTTTCTCCCGGCGCAGACGCTGGGCCTGCTCTTTCAGTAAACGACGACGACGCAGCAACGGCTGAGCCACATTTAAAGCAATAATCACGGCGGTCAGACCATAAGACAGCCAGACGTACAGGCCGTGGTGACCCATGGCCAGAAATTCGCTAACACTGTTGAATTCCATCAGGACTCCAGAATCTGTTTGACCCAGCTGCGCTTACGTTCGTGCCATAAAATTTCATTGCGCGTACGCAGAATGACCAGCAGAGCGAAGAACACATAGGTGGTAACAATCATGATCAGCAGCGGTATCAGCATGTCCGGATGCATGCTGGGCTTCTCCGTCAGCTTCAGCGTGGCCGGCTGATGCAGGGTGTTCCACCACTCCACTGAATATTTGATAATCGGAATATTCACCAGTCCGACCAGCGACAGAATGGCGCCGGCACGGTAAGAACTGTCTTCAGACTCCATCGCCTGCTGCAGCGCCATCACGCCGAAATACAAAAACAGCAGCAACAGCATCGAGGTTAAACGCGCATCCCAAACCCACCAGGTACCCCAGGTTGGTTTGCCCCAGATGGCCCCGGTCAGCAACGCAATCAGACAAAAGCTGGCACCGATCGGCGCAATCACCTTCGCCACCCAGGCCGCCATTTTCATCCGCCAGATCAGATACACCGCACCGGCCACGGCCATCATCATAAAGGCACTCTGCGCCAGAATGGCCGCCGGTACGTGGATATAAATAATGCGGAAGCTGTTGCCCTGCAGATAATCCGCGGGCGCATACAGCAACCCCAGAACCAGTCCGACCACCGTGCCGATCACCGACAGAACGGCCAGCCAGGGAATCCAGCCGGTGGTAATTTCATAAAACCATTTGGGTGATCCCAGACGGTGATACAGCTGTTTAAGCCACTGCCACATAACAACTACCGCGATAAGTTGAGTTTTAACGCCGCCGCCGAAGCAAAGGGCGTCAGACATAACGCCAGCGCCAGCATGGCGCCGAGAAAACCAATCTGGCCGTTCCAGGCCATACCAATGCCCGCATGGTACACCGCACTGGCAGCAAAAATCAGAACCGGAATATACAGCGGCAGAATCAGCAGGCTGAGCAACAAGCCACCGCTGCGCACACCCGCCGTTAACGCCGCGCCGACCGCGCCAAGCAGACTGAGTACCGGAGTTCCCACCGCCAGGCTCAGAATCAACGCCCAGAAAGCATCATCCGGCAGCGCCAGCATCAGCCCCAGCACCGGCGCCATCAGGGTTAACGGCAGACCACTGATACACCAGTGCACCAGCGCCTTGCCCAGCGACATCGCATACAGCGATTCTCCCGACGCCAGCCACTGCTCCAGCGAGCCATCTTCCACATCGGCTTTATACAGAGCATCCAGCGACAACAGGGTTGCCAGCAACGCGGCCACCCAGATCACGCCACCGGCAATCTTGCTTAAAAACTTAGGGTCCGGATCAACGGCCAGCGGAAACAGTGCTGCGACCATTAAGAAAAACATCAGCGGGTTCAGCCATTCACCGGGATTGCGCGCTGCCAGTAACAGGTCACGCTTAATGGTTGCGGTTACCAGACTCATGCGCGGGCACTCCCCAGTTCCAGCTGTCGCAGACTGGCAATATTCTCCAGTGCGTGGTGGCTGGTAATAATCACCGCGCCGCCACTTTCAACCTGACGCTGCAGGCGACCTTCCAGCCAGCGCACGCCGGCTTTATCGAGTGCGGTAAAGGGTTCATCGAGAATCCACAACGGGGTTGGCGCCACACATAAACGTGCCAAAGCCACGCGGCGCTGTTGGCCGGCTGACAGCTGCTGACAGGTGGTTTCTTCATAACCGCCCAGCTCAACCTCATCCAGTGCCGCCCACAGCTGATCGTCACTGACGTTCCAGCTGCTGACCAGCCAGCGCAGGTTTTCCAGCGGCGTCAGCGCTTTTTTCACCGCCGCCAGATGGCCCTGATATAAACGCTGTGAAGCATAAGCAGAAAAATCATCGGTCAGAGGCTCTCCGCACCACAGCAGTTCGCCTTCATAATCGCGGTTCAGTCCGGCCAGCAAACGCAGCAGCGTGGTTTTACCGGCGCCGTTCGGCCCCGCCAGTTGCAGCAGATCACCGTTGCCAACCGCTACATCCAGCTGCTCAAACAACACCCGGTCGTCGCGTTCACACAGCAACTGCCGGGCCTGCAAGTCGATAATGGTGGAGCCTGACGTGGCGGTCATGATGAACCTTATTCGAAAAAATCCGCGGCATTATATACAAAATCCCTCTGTCAGGACGGAAGCCGCCGAACTAAGATGGGTAAAGATGCGTAAACCTTGGCCGATATCAACATTATGCAACCCGAATCCGTCCCTCTTATCTCATCCGCGACCCTGAAGGCGGCCGCTCTGAATAAGGTTCAGACGGAGGCCGGCAAGGCTGTGGACACCCCGGCATCCGGCAACATTCAGCAAAGCAGCACAGCTGCGACAGGCACTGCCGGGACAAGCTCAGAAGCCGCGCGCCAGTCTGCCACGCAGAATTTTAATGCCCGGGTGATCAGCAGCATCGCTACTGATGAAGGTTACCGTCTGACCCTCGAAGGCCAGGACAGCGCCGGCAAACCTCAAACCCTGCAGGTCAGCAGTCAGTACCCACTGCCACGCAATACCCGGTTAACCCTGCAATTGAGCCAGAATGCAGACGGCCAGATGCGCCTGGGCATAACGGATATAAAACTCCCGCCGCAGACCAGCCCGTTAGCAGAAACCTCAGCCAGCACTCTGAAACTGGCCGCCGACGCGTTGCTGGCGAGTCTGAAAAGCAACGACAAAACCGCGGCACAGATACCTGTATCGCCAACAACTGCTGCCACAGGCAACAACCCCGGTGTCTCGCAGCCAGGACAACCGGCAGGACAGCAGACAGGACAACCGGCTGCGCCTCTGCCAGCTCTGATCAGCCAGTTTCTGGCCAGCCGCCTGCCCTTGCTGAATACAACAGCCACAACCTCTGCGTCGCTCAGCAGCATGCTGCCAGCCGGAGTAAATTCAGCCGGTATCTATACCAACCCGGCCAGAGCACAAGCGGGCAACAATACTGCACCACTCACAGGCTCAGCAGCCGGATTGCCCGGTACGGTCACCACGCCATCTGGCTCTGAACAGGCAGCTTCCACTACAGCTCAGGTGGGAACGGCAACGCATAATGCGCGGCTCTTATCGGGCTCCGCCCCGGCTTTGCAGCAACTGTTACAGCAGCCCGAGCTGCCAGCCAGCGTGCGTCTGCCGCTGCAGCAGTGGCTGAACCACCTGCCGCAAATACCGCAGTTGCAACAGCCCGCAGCCCTGCGTGAAAGTGTGCTGAACAGTGGCCTTATGTACGAAAACAAAGTAATGACCCTGCTGCAAAGCGCGCACACACAGCCAGCTCCGGGTATTTCTGGCTCAGGTATTTCTGGCGCAGCGACACCTGACTCTGCAGTAACCTCTGACAGCGGCTCGCTGTTCCGTACCCTCTGGGCCAAAGCCGGAATGGCACAAGCGGCGGAACATCTGCAAACACTCAAAACGGCATTACAGGTTGCAGGCAATACTTCAAATACCACTTCCGGAGCTGCACCGGTCAGTCCAGCAGATGCCTTAACAGCAGCCCTGCAGACGACGCGCGAGCGACTTGAAACAGCAACAGAAACGCCCGCTCCTGCAATCAGCAACAGCCTGCTGCAACAGATTGAGCACCTTCTGCACAGCGACACTAAAGCCGCGATGGGCAAAGCGCTGCTTGCCTGGTTGCAGGTCATTGCCCAACACCGTGGCAGAGATGGGCAGGCCTCGGCACCGCGGGAGCTGCCATTGTCATTGCCAGCCGGTCTGCGTGACAACCTGCCGGAAGGCTTTCGCCTGCTGCACAGCACCCTGGCCCAACTCGAAGTGGATCAGGCCCAGCGTCTGCAGAATGGCGGCGACAACAGCCTCAGTATTCCGCTGTATTTCCGTGATGATCAGCAGCCCAGAGAAATCCGCCTGCAACTGCAGAAAGAAGAAACCAGCAGCAGCGACAACGAACAGAAAAAAGTCATACGCTGGCGTCTGAAACTGCATTTCGAACTGCAGCAACTGGGGCCGCTGGACGTGGTGCTGGACATGACCCTGCCGCAGCTGGCCGCGACCTTCTGGTCAGAACAGCAGGACACACTGGCGCAACTGCAACGCAGCCTGCAGCCGTTACGCAGTCGCCTGCAACAGATGGGAGTCGACGTCAGCGAGTTACGTGCCCGCCACGGCCGGCTGCCGGAAACCAGCCGCAACAGCATCAGACAAAGTCTGGTGGATGTGCACAGCTGAGGAGACGAATATGAGCATTCCACAATCCCTGCTGGATGCCAGCGAAGCTATTGCCCTGAGTTATGACGGTGTCAGCGCCCCCAAAGTCAGTGCCAAAGGACAGGATGAGCTGGCTCAGGCCATTATTCAGCTGGCACTGCAGCATCAGGTGCCGGTTTACGAAAATGCCTCACTCATGCGCTGGCTCGGACAGCTCGATCTGGGGGATGAAATCCCGCAGCAGCTGTATCAGGTGATTGCCGAGATTCTGGCCTTTGTGTATGCGCTGGAAGGTAAGACTCCGGGACAAAAGCCTTAATGCCCCGCAGCAAAAGAGCATAAAAAAACGCCGGTTAAACCGGCGTTTTTTTATTTAAGCATCAGACGGCTCAGACGATACGTTCGGCCTGACGTTCCAGCGTCGACAATAACCAGCTGATATGTGCCTGCACCACTTCATCCGGGATCAGATCCACCCCAGCCAGCAACATTGGCAATGCGCGGTAGCGGTAGGAATCAATCAGACCGTGAATAGAAGCAACGAAGAACAACGCCAGTTGCTGTTGCGCAGCTTCGCTGCGCTCCGCCAGCGATGGCACAGCATCACTGAGCAGCGATAAAAGATGTCGTTGCCATTCTTCAACCAGACGTCCGACCTGCAGCTGAATATCCTGATCAACAGCTTCAGTTTCATCCAGACTGAGCAGTGGTGGCTGAAACATCAGCTGGTAATAACCGGGAAAGCGCTGGGCAAAGGCAATCAGCTGTCCGGCAAATGCATAGAGAGAATCGGTGGGACTGTTACTGCTCGACATCTGCTCGTTGATATCAGCAAACGCCAGATCAAACCCACGACGGCGGGTATGAATAAATAAAGATTCTTTATTCGGGAAGTAGTTGTAAATATTGCTCGCAGTCATTCCCAGCTGCGACGCCAGCTTGCGCATGGACAGATGATGAAAGCCAACTTCGGCCATCACGCTGGAGGCACTGTCCATAATTCGCTCACGCTGTGCCGCAATCTCTTCCGCTGTAAACGGCTTCTTTGGCATGTCCCCACCCCTTTCAAGTCTCTGCTTCTGCAGATGTCGTTATATATCGAATTTAACTATAAAACGTCTGATCTTTTGCAAAATCAAGACTGTTAGCGGCCAAAGTCGTAAAAAGTTGAATAAATGTCAATTAAACGTCACGACTGGCATCTTGATATGGCGCAAGGCCCGGCGAGCCCTACGCTCTACAATGACGGCTGATTTCTGTTACCTGTGACGACACCATGACTGAACAACTCCTGTGGGACCCTCTGCTGATCCAGCGTTACAACAAACCCGGTCCGCGTTACACCTCCTACCCGACTGCCGTTGAGTTCCGCCCGGCAACCGACGATCTGGGTGAACGGGCAGCATTCAGTCAACGTGATTCCGGCAAGCCACTGTCGCTCTATATTCACGTCCCGTTCTGCCGCCACGTCTGTTACTACTGTGGCTGTAATAAAATTGTGACCAAAGATACCGGGCGTGCCGCCCCCTATCTGGAGCAACTGAAGAAAGAAATTCTGCTGAAACGTGCCCTGCTGGATAAGAAAGCCGTAGTTGAACAGCTGCATCTGGGCGGCGGTACGCCGACGTTTCTCAGTGATGACGAGCTGGTTGATCTGGTGCAGTTCCTGCGTCAGAACTTTAGCTTCAGCAACGCCGACAGCGCCGATTACTCTATTGAAATCGACCCGCGCGAGCTGCGCCCAAACACTCTGAAAGTACTGCGTTCACTGGGCTTTAACCGCCTGAGCTTTGGCGTGCAGGATCTGGAGCACAAGGTGCAGGAAGCGGTTAACCGTATTCAGCCGGAATCCATGATCCGCGCCGTTATGAACGATGCCCGCGCACTGGGTTTCCGTTCTATTAATATGGATCTGATCTACGGTCTGCCCTTCCAGACTCTGGAAAGCTTCGACCGCACTCTGGACAGCATTATTGATATGTCTCCCGACCGCTTATCGGTTTTTAACTATGCCCACCTGCCGGAGCGCTTTAAGCCACAGCGCCGTATCTGTGCCGACGATCTGCCGGGCGCCGATGAAAAACTGGCCATTCTGGGTCATTGCATCACTAAACTCTCTGCTGCTGATTACCACTACGTCGGTATGGACCATTTTGCAAAACCCGATGATGAATTGGCCCGCGCTCAGGCGGCAGGGAAACTGCACCGTAACTTTCAGGGCTACACCACCCACGGTGATTGCGATCTGATAGGCTTTGGCGTGTCGTCCATCAGCCAGATTGGCGATTACTACCTGCAGAATCAGGTAACTCAGGCAACCTGGGAGCATGCGCTGAATGATGACCGCCTGCCGACGATGAAATTGTTGATTGCCAGCGCCGAAGACAAGCTGCGGCGCACCGTGATTGCCGAACTGCTCTGTCATCTGAAATGCGAATTTGCCGCACTCGATCAGATGTTTGCCATCGACAGTCGTCAACATTTGCAAAGCAGCCTTGATGAGTTAGCACCGATGGTGAATGATGGCCTGGTAATCATCGATCAGCATGCCATCCGCATCACCGACAAAGGACGCTTATTGGTACGTAATGCCTGCATGGCATTTGATACCTATCTGCAACAACATGAGCAGCAACGATTCTCCAAAGCCATCTGAATCCTCTCCCCGCAGCGCGCGCAGCAAGTGGCTGCGCCGCGCGGCCGAACTCCTTCTGTTTGTTTTACTGTTCAGCGCCCTGAGCCACTGGCTCAGCCGCCATATGCTGGATGCCGGCAGTTATGCCCCCTCACTGCAACTCCCCGTATTGCAAGGTAATCAGCCAGACGCTGCCAATAGCAGCCAGAACCCCGGCAGTTATCTGACGTCCGGAGATCTGAACTGGCCTGCAGCCCATCCGCGTACACTGGTGTATTTTTTTGCGCCCTGGTGCAGTATCTGCCGCGTCAGCATGCCCGGACTCAATCTGTTGGCTAATGAAGATCTGCGTGTTGTGGCGGTTGCGCTGGACTGGGAAACCCGGCAGGAAGTTGAAACTTTTATTCATTCGGTAGGCTTCACAGGCGAAGTTCTGCTGGGTAACAAGAGCACCGCCGAGCAGTATCAGGTACAGGGTTACCCGAGCTATTACGTGATGGACAACAACGGGGAAATTCTGCATCAGGACAGAGGACTGAGTACACCTCCCGGGCTGTGGCTGCGTACTCAGCTATAAACAGATAACGATTCAGAGC
>NZ_DDCJ01000077.1:72071-72209 GCF_002335285.1 Thalassolituus sp. UBA2009 | reverse complement strand
TTGTCTGGCGCCGCACGATCGCCGATTACAGTAACCCGCTAAGCCGTATTTCAACTGAACAGCGTTTGCGACATGAAATTGCAGACAAACTGCTTGCTCTGAAACGCAGCAGCGAGGTGACGGTTTTCTGCGCCTCTG
>NZ_DDCJ01000077.1:0-71812 GCF_002335285.1 Thalassolituus sp. UBA2009 | reverse complement strand
CCATGGATGGCCGATGAGGCGCGCTGCCAGTAAGTATCAAGGTTTCAAGGGTGACGGCCCAGAAAGCGCGAAGCTGGGGTCGGCCCGCCGGCAAGGGGATAAGTTCCCCTGAGAGGCAGCAGGCCTTGATGTTAAAAAATGCTGTTTTTGCCAGCTATGGTGCTGATTAAAAACTATGGGACAGCAGTGTGCTTTGGCAGGTTTTTTTATCTTCGCTATCCGGGAGCGATTAATTCTTAGCCTCCATCATCGCGATTCTGACTCCGGTCGCAATCAGGGTTAGACCTGCGGTTTTATTAATCGCATTAACCACCCGTGCTTTCAGTTGTTTGCGTGCCAGATGATTCCCCATATAGCTGAATGTGCTGTACACCAGCAGGTCGGCGAGCAGGCAGGAAGCCCCCATAATCAATAGCTGCAGCAGCACAGGTTCTGCCGGATCAATAAACTGCGGCAGCAGAGCAGAAAAATAGAGCAGTGCCTTGGGGTTGGCGAGCTGTACGATTAATCCCTGATAAAACAGCTTGCCGGGTCTGCTCACCTTTTGCTCACGGCTGAGATTAATGGGCCCGGCGTTGCTGAATATGGCACTCAGTCCCAGATAGAACAGGTAGGCAACGCCAACCCATTTAATCAGGGCGAACAGTGTGGCCGAGGCAATAATTAACGAGGCAATACCGGTGGCAGACAGCGAAAAATACAACACATCAGCGCAGGCGATGCCCAGCACACCAAAAAAGGCTTTGCCTTGCGGGTGGCTGGCACCCTGACTGGCTGCGGTGATGGCAGAAGGGCCGGGCACCATGATTAACATAACCGTGGTTGCCAGAAAAATCAGGTAGAGTCCGCTGTCCAAAATTGTATTCCTGCCGGTTACTGTGTTGTCAGAGTTTTGTGGCTTTTGGCTGCAGGCTGTGACAGTCACGCCAGTTCAGCCCAGCCTGTTGCTGCAGGGTCTGCAGTGCGGCTAAATTGGCCAGCGCCCGCGGGTGGATATCGTGGTAAAGAATAATACCGCGACGCCATAACAGCATCAGGGTAATCACCCGGTCTTCAACGTCTTTATCGCTTAATTTTCGGTTCCAGTCCTGACTGTCGATATTCCACAGCATAACGCCTTCACCAGTCTGTTGCAGTGCGGTGGTCAGGACTTCGCTGCGCTGACCGTAAGGCGGCCGGAACCAATAAGGGCCCGGCTGGTAATCATTCAGACGGGTGCGCGTGGTGTTAATGGAATCGGCCCAGCCGTCCCATTTCTGGTGGCTTTTGTGTACCTCGCCGTGGGAACCCAGACACTGACTGGCGTAAAAATCTTCAGGTGCTTTCTGCTGTTTAATGCGTTCGCCCAGTGCGAAAAACTGTGCACGCATACCGGCACTTTCCAGTGCTTTAACCAGCTGCTCAGTGCCGTTTACTTTTACACCCTCTTTTAAGCGGTCGGGTGCCGGGCCGTCATCATAGCTCAGCAGAAACTGACGGTCGGGTAATTCAAAACCATCCACCTCGTGCTGATTAAAGGTGTGAATTTCACTGGTAATACGCGGGAATAATGCCGCCAGACGCACCTGTTCATACAGGTAACGTAAGTGAAATGCTTCACTGGCTTTGGCCCAATTCTGATAACCGTCGGCAGCGGGCTGTTGGCTGGCGGTTATTAATGCCGCCCAGCTGGCGGACGCGGCACACTGACCACAGGCCTGTGCGTAGTTAGCCTGCAGCCGCTGCCGGGTTTTCTCCAGCCAGCGCTGCACGCTGGCGGCATCGGGCTTATCGACGGCGGTGAAGGCTTTGATGTCGGCTTCGTTGCTCAGTGGCGTGGCTTCCAGCAAGCGGGCGAAGGTCAGAATTTCGGCGGCGGAGGCACGGTCAAATGCTACGGCGCTGGTTAACGGTTGTGGCCACAGGCTGCGCTCCAGCGTGGCGACTTTAGCGGGGCCGGCGGCCTGAGTGAGTGGGCTGATGATCAGGCCCAGTAGCAGTGGGAAAATAAAACGCATGGAATATCCTTTTGACGATGCGGAGTGATATCGGCGCAGACGGAATAAAAAACCCCGCAGGCGCGGGGTTTTAAGTGTCAGCCTTACTGCTGATTCAGTTTTTCCTGCATCCGTGTGATGCCACTGTCGTAAGCGCTGTGCTCACGCAGAGACTTGGCTTTGCGGAAGTTGTCCAGCGCATCCTGCCAGCGGCCACTGGCTTCATAAATACGGGCAATGTTGTAGTAGCTGCTGGCCTGAACCCGCGCCTTGCTGTTACCGGACGCCAGTTCGATCGCTTTGCGGTTAGCCCACAGCGCTTCGGCGGTACGGTTCAGCTTCTGATAAGTCAGACCCAGGTTGCTGTAGGCCTGACCAAAGCTTGGGTAAAGGTTAACGGCATCCTGGAAGGCGTACATAGCTTCTTCCAGTTTCTTCTCGCCATAGAGTTTTTCGCCACGGGTATTAATCCGCTTGGCTTCTTTCTTGATGGCGTCGGTGATCAGTGAGTGGCTCTCGAAGGATTCTGCGCTGATCAGGCTGTTCAGGTGCGAGGCCAGACCTTCACGGTTCAGGCTCAGGTACTGATCAATATCGTGGAAGGCGCCGTTTTCATCGATGCCGAACACCACCCAGCTGGAGGCGGTCTGCTGCGGTTTTACGTTATAGGTACGGATCAGCGTCTGGCCAACATACACCTGCACGCGGGCGCTGCTGTTACCCAGGGCTTTGGAGGTTTTGCTGCTGTGGTTGCTGTAATCGTGTACGGCGTAGACGTAGCGTTCGCCGTTATGTTTTTGCTCGATGGTGATGGTTTCCGGACCATAGCTGTTGGTGTCATCCATATCCAGATTGGCATCACGGCCCTGTTTTTTCACGTAGAACACGTGGTTCGCCGGGTAGGTCAGGTGTGAGTCCAGATCGGATGGTGTGCTACCCCAGGTCAGTACCACGCGCAGACCATCGAGGTTCTGCATTACCGGTGACAGGGCGTAGGTAAAGCCATCACACGGGCACTTCACCACCAGGGTGGAGTAACCGGCTTTGTCGATAATCATGGTGGTATCGTTATCGTCGGCCAGGGTGCTGCTGGCGCTGGCGACACCGTTGGCAGTCGATGTGGCGCTTACAGAGCTTTCACCGTTGCGCTGCCAGGTGATTTTGGCATCGGCGATTTTTTCGTCTTTAACCACGGCGCTCAGCACTTTGACTTCCAGTGCAGCAGCAGGCAAAGCCAGTGAGGTTGCCAGCAGCAGGCTGCTGAGGCGTAAGCAGGATTTGAACATGGGGTCTTCCTTTATTAACAGTCCTGGAATTGTCACTTCGGCTCGCTCCGGGTTGAGCCGAATGAAGACCGCAGATTCTAGCTGCAACCTCTATCAATAACTACCTTGACGATAAGGACCCGTTCACACTATCTGAATCCGGCTTGCTGAAAGTCTGTTTTTCAGGACTGGCCCCGGAACCTTCATGCTCCTGTCTCAGAGGACTTTGCACCCATCAGCTCCCTCTGTGGGCAGAACCAGATGCCGCGCGTGCAGGACTAGGGCCGGCGGGCGCTTGCTGCTATAATCGCGCCCCAAATTTTTTCATCGCCAGCAGGGCCCGGTTCAGCGCGTAAGCCTTACACGCTGAACCGGCAGCGCGGGCGCATCAGCTACTGAATATTGTGAGTGGGGTTATCATGACTGTATTGAAAATGGCCGATCTGGATCTGAGCGGCAAGCGCGTTCTGATCCGTGAAGACCTGAACGTTCCGGTAAAGAACGGCAAGGTCACATCCGATGCGCGTATCCGTGCGTCGCTGCCAACCATTCAGTTGGCTCTGGATGCCGGTGCCAAGGTGATTGTTATGTCCCACCTGGGTCGTCCGGAAGAAGGCGTGTACGACGAAGAATCGTCCATCAAGCCGGTTGCTGCCCACCTGGCCGGCCTGCTCGGCCGTGACGTTAACGTTATCAAAGATTTTCGCGAAGGCGTTGAAGTCGCCGCTGGCGAAGTGGTGCTGCTGGAAAACGTGCGCTTTAACAAAGGCGAGAAAAAAGACGCCGACGAACTGGCGCAGGCGTATGCCGCACTGTGCGATGTATTCGTGATGGATGCCTTTGGTACCGCTCACCGCGCTCAGGCGTCTACTCACGGTGTGGCCAAGTTTGCGCCGGTTGCCTGTGCCGGCCCATTGCTGGCGGCTGAACTGGATGCACTGGGCAAAGCCCTGGCAACGCCGGCGCGTCCGCTGGTGGCCATCGTTGGTGGTTCAAAAGTGTCGACCAAACTGGAAGTGCTGGAAAGCCTGTCCGATATCTGTGATCAGATCATCGTCGGTGGCGGTATTGCCAACACTTTCCTGGCCGCAGCTGGCAAGCCGGTGGGCAAATCCCTGTGTGAAGAAGACCTGATTCCGGCAGCGAAAAAGCTGATGGAAAAAGTCTCTATTCCGCTGCCGACTGACGTTGTGTGCGGTAAAGAATTCTCCGAATCAGCAGCCGCGACACTGAAAAGCGCTGATGCGGTAGAAGCCGACGATATGATCTTCGACATCGGTCCGGATTCCGCCAAAGCACTGGCCGAACAGCTGAAGAGCGCCAAAACCATTATCTGGAACGGCCCGGTGGGTGTGTTCGAATTCGACCAGTTCGGCGAAGGCACCAAAGCCCTGTCACTGGCGATTGCCGAATCCGATGCCTTCTCTATTGCCGGCGGTGGTGACACTCTGGCCGCTGTTGATAAATATGAAATTGCCGATAAAGTGTCTTACATCTCGACCGGTGGTGGCGCTTTCCTGGAGTTCGTAGAAGGCAAAGTACTGCCTGCGGTTGCGATTCTGGAAGAACGCGCCAAGTAAGTCAGATCAGGGCTGCCATAGGCAGCCCTGTTTCATTTTCACATTCATATATTCAGGGAAGAGTATGCGCAGCATTCTTTTATGCCTCTTATTGGTTATGGGCGCTGGTGTTGTGGCCGGCTGTGCCCAGCGACCTGCCAAAAAAGTAACCAGCGAGGCTGGTAACAACCTTCATCAGGCGGTTTTGTCTGATTCAAAAGCCATTTTCTCAGCCTTAATCGATGGTGCTGATGAAACCCGCCTCAGCCGTCGGCCGATTGCCTGTCCTAATGGCCGGGATCGCGCGGCCGCTGGTGTTACCGCCCGCGATCTGGCAAAAATCTGTGCACTTAATTATGCCCTGGAAGCCTTCGCGGTTTACGACCTGGACGTACTGAGCTGGCAGGCTGTACGCAGCATCAATGAGGTGGATAATTACCAGATCTTTCTTCGCGCAGAGCCGGAAAATATTTTCCGCAATAAAGCACAGCAGGCTCTGGCAGAACGCCTGCAGCAGATACGGGCAGAGTTACAGGCCAGCAGTCAGTGTGCACTGCAGGAGCCGGACTGGTTCTGGATGAGCGGTGAGTGTCCGCAGGGCGTGGCACAGGGTGAGGGGATTGCCCGGCACACTGAAGGTCATGAATTTCGCGGACGTGTAACGGATGGTCGTTTTGTACAGGGAAAATGGCTGGAAAATAACCGCATTGTTTACGATGGTGGCTTTGCTGAAGGTCTGCGCCATGGTGATGGTATCTGCTTACATGAAGGTGCTTATGAGCCCTGCCGTTATTACCGCAATGACCGGGTGGATGATGTCTTCGTGCAGCGCCGTCTGATGGCCCGCCATCTGGAATATCTGCGCACTGTACGTGGCAGTGGTGGCCAGCCGGGTTCCTGGTCGCAGGCGTTATCGGCGGAAGAAAAAAATATGCTGCGTAATCTGGATCGCAGCAGTGGTTATAACAGCGCCGATACCGGCGAGTAACTAACGGAGTCCAGGGATGAATCCTCTCAAGCAGATTGCTGAATTATTCAGCACGGTAGCGCCGGAACATTTTGCTGATTTATCGCTGGATGAACTGATGTCCGGTGAGTATCAGGTGGGCTTTGCCAGTCTGGACTTCTTTTCCTTAGAGCCCTTTGTGCAGTATCTGCAGCATATGCCGCCTGAGCGCTGTACGATTTACCCGTCGGTCGATGAGATGGATACCACGGCCGATGGCATCATTGTTGTTGCACTGCAGGGCCGGCAGTTGCATGCGACCAAATATCTGATTGGCGACGACGTCAGTTATGACACGGCGTTTTATCAGCTCGGTGACTGGTCCTGCCGCCAGCAGATTTATCGCAATGGCGCCGAAGTAAAACCCATTGTTATTGAGTTTCTGAAAAAAGATGCCGAGGGCTACCCTGTCACGTTTATTACCGCCCGTGAATACGGTTTAAAGGTCGGTGATTATGAGTGGAGTGAGGCCGGTGTACGCATTATTGAGCGTTCTGCCCGCATGCCAGAGGTCGGTGTTGCACCAGAGTTGACGCCTTATATGGAAAGCCTGGTTGAATTCAGCAGCACGGGCGAGGTTGAGATCATCCGCAACCTGACACAGAACAGCATTGTCTATGACCGCTCGCACGAAGCGCTGTCGCTGGCGGACATGCTGGAGCAGGCCAGTTCAGCCCTGCACGATAAAATTCTGGCGGATCTGCAGGCGGCGCCGGTTGCCAATACCGTCGGCTGTTTCCTGTTTGAATACTCAGACCAGGGGCCGTTACCGCCCACCATCGCGCTGATTCAGCCGCATGAAATCACGCAGGAAGAGGATGAATATCCGCTGTTATGGCTGAATGCTCCGGATTGCGAACTCTTTACCGAGGATGATTTTGACGGCATCCGCCTGCATGGTGAGCATGATGCGTTGTTTGACCGCATCAATGCCCAGATCGATGAACTGGATTACGAACAGGCCGATCAGCTTATCATCGCTTTCTATCTGACCCTGTGCCGCCGTCTGCAGGATTCTCTTCTCTCTTCTTCGCTGCTGCAGACCACGGAGGATTTCTTTGTCACCGCACGGGAGTTTTCCGCCTGCAACGAAGCTGTTTTTCTGCAGCAACTCTGGCCAGAAGAGCGCTGGCAACCACTGGCGGCGGCGCTGGAGCAGTTTGCCGCGGCTCAGGCTGAGCGTGAACTGGCTATGATCCGCAGGCTGGAGGCGGGAGATTGGCAGGATGACGAGGCCTGATCGGCGCGGCGCTGCAGACAGCAGCCAATAGCCGTTTCTATCCATAACATAAGCCGTTAGAATAGCGGCCAGCCAATTTCCACAGTTAAGGTATTTTGACATGGCATTAATCAGCATGCGTCAGATGCTGGATCACGCCGCCGAATTCGGCTACGGCGTACCGGCATTTAATGTGAACAACCTGGAACAGATGCGCGCCATTATGGAAGCCGCCGACAAGACCGACTCTCCGGTGATTGTTCAGGCGTCTGCCGGTGCCCGCAAGTACGCAGGCGCTCCTTTCCTGCGTCACCTGATTCTGGCCGCGATTGAAGAGTTTCCGCATATTCCTGTGTGTATGCATCAGGATCACGGTACCTCGCCGGACGTGTGTCAGCGTTCTATCCAGCTGGGCTTCAGCTCAGTGATGATGGACGGTTCTCTGGGTGAAGACGGTAAAACCCCGACTTCTTACGAATACAACGTTGACGTGACCAAACGCACCGTCGATATGGCGCACGCCTGTGGTGTATCGGTAGAAGGCGAACTGGGTTGTCTGGGTTCTCTGGAAACCGGTATGGCCGGTGAAGAAGACGGCATCGGTGCTGAAGGCGTACTGGATCACAGCCAGATGCTGACCGATCCGGAAGAAGCCGCTGACTTTGTGAAGCGTACCCAGGTCGATGCTCTGGCCATTGCCATCGGCACCAGCCACGGCGCGTACAAATTCACCAAGCCACCAACAGGGGATATCCTGGCGATTGACCGCATCAAGGAAATCCACAAGCGTATTCCGAACACTCACCTGGTTATGCACGGTTCTTCTTCTGTACCGCAGGAGTGGCTGGCGATCATCAATCAGTACGGTGGCGACATTAAAGAAACCTACGGTGTGCCGGTTGAAGAAATCGTCGAAGGCATCAAGTACGGTGTGCGTAAAGTAAACATCGATACCGACCTGCGTCTGGCCTCTACCGGTGCGATGCGTCGCATGATGGCTGAGCATCCGAGTGAGTTCGATCCGCGTAAATTCTTCGCTCAGACCGTAACCGCAATGCGCGATATCTGTATCGCCCGTTACGAAGCTTTCGGTACTGCCGGTAATGCCTCCAAGATCAAACCGATCTCTCTGGACAACATGTTCCAGCGTTACGCCAGTGGCGAGCTGAATGCCAAGGTAAACTAAGCGCTTAACGCGTTTAGTTACCGGCTTAATAAAAAACCCGCGCAAGCGGGTTTTTTTATGTCCGCCGTCCGTGGCGGCCACCCTTCGGGCCGCGCGGCAGCGCGTTAAGCGTCGTTCCCGACTAGCGCTTTGCTAGGCTGAATATTTACATTCGTAGTCCAGATCACATCCACTGGTTAACGTCATTGCATTTAGCGGTATTTTTAAACTGCTTGCTCAGTGTTGTCTGATAGGCCTCACCAGCACACTGGCCAACCTGTGTTCCCCAGTAAGAGCCGTCGGCCGGTTGCTGAAATACCTGTGGGAACTGCGCTGAAAACTGCTGCAGACACTGACGGGTGGTTTGTGTCGCCGTTTCCATACACTGCGCTTCGCTGATATCAAAACACTGACGGAAAAACTGTTGCGGCTGGCAAAACGCATTGGGCAGTGCCGTGGTCATGGCGTTGGTCCATTCATTGCGGCCAACCTCAAAGGCACTGCTGAATGAGCTCAGCGCGGTCAGAAAGATAAAACTCAGGGGTAATTTCATAGTGGCATCCTGCAGGTAATTGGCTGGCGTTCTGTCTTTGGGGCTGTGAATTCGGGGCGGTAAAGCAACAGGCACATCGTACCGGGAATATTATCAGCATGAGGAAGCTATAGAAATTCCATCGCCGGATATTGATTCACTTGTCATTCTATATCGGTAACGGTTATTTGTTGGTGGGCTTGGAGGAATCTGTACGACCGTTTTAAAAGTGGTAAATCAGGAAAAACTGAGCACCGATTAAGACAAAAGTACAAAAAAACTGTCTCCATTTGTGCCAAAAACTACTTGGTATATTGCTTGGTAGGAAATTGCTTGTTTATGGTTCGGCCGCTGTTCAGGCGAAGCCTGTTTGTCATCTGCTGCGCTCATCCTGAGTCAGGAGACAGATATGCCTGAGCGGCTTAACAATAATCATCATAAATGAGGAAGAATCATGAAACCGGTTTTACTGACCACTCTGGGGGTGGCTCTGTTGGGTTCGTCGCTGAATGCTGCGGCCTTCTCCCAGCCAACCCATAAGCGCATTGTGCAGGACGCCGTCAGCTATATGGCAGCCCATGCGGATACTACGGAATACAATAAGCTGGCGGCGGCGGCTCAGGCTGCGGGCTACACCATGGAGCAGTTTGCGGAAGTGCTGGGTCAGGGCGCCTACGATGTCGATGACTTTGCCGATACGTTTATCTGTGGCGCCGTGAGTGGTGACTGTGTTGAGGCGCCGGTCTGGGGGGCGGGTTCATCCATCGCCAAGTACACCTCCTACTGGCACTTTCAGAACCACACCCGTGGTGCAGATGCCCATGGCAATGATCTGGGTGGCTATAACTACGATCTGCTGACCGTATGGGGCGATGTCGACAATATGGCCGCAACCTGGCTGAAAGGCGATCATCTGGATGATGGTCCGGGTGGCATGACCGGCTGGTGCTACTGGTGGAGCTGTAACGAAGATTCTGAATACAACACCTATGGTGTAACCGAAGCGAATTACCGTCAGGGCAGCAGCTCCAGCAAAAGCATGTATGAAGATTTCGAAACCATGCCATTCCAGCCGATCGATAATCTGGGTCAGCACTGGTACAACGAATTCTGGAATCAGCCAACGGTGCAGACGCTGGGCTTTGTACTGCACACCACCGATCTGCTGCAGCCACATCATACCTGGACAACCTCCAGCCTGAATCATGCCGGCTGGGAAACCTGGGTGGAAGATAATTACAGTGCTCTGCAACTGAATAATGATGCACTTGTCAGTGCTGCGCTGAACAGCTTCACACCGGTTGCTGCCGGGCAGCATGATATTCGTGCCTTACTCACTCAGGGTGGAGCTGTTTCTTATGGTCAGGGTGGTATTGTGCTGAGCAGTACAGCTGATGCTGACCGTGAGCAAATTGCAGAAATTGTTATCCCGCATGCGATTGCGATGACAGTGCATATTCTGAATCACGCAGCTAACCGTTTCTGAGGTGTTAATTATTTCCGCAAGCCGGGTAGTCCTGTGATTATCCGGTTTTTTTTGCCTTTAAATAAGGTCAGACCAATCATCATAATATCGCTCTAGTTAATATTTTAATTATTAGTGATGGTCCAAAAAAGTCGCCGTATTCACCGTTTGGGACAGTTTAAAATTAATCTGTGCTTATTCAGGCCAAGTGCCTGCCGGCGTATTGTCGGCGACCATTCTCAGTTATTAGTCTTAGCTGCATCACGGTCGTCGTGACGGTTTTAAAAAAATAAAAACACACTCGTTATTCATTGTTCTGACTCAGAGTCGTCACCGCAGCGCAACGCGGTATTCACAATGCTGTGCGAGTTTAGTAAGACCAAAAACACACAGGCGAATCCACTATGAAACACACTCTGGCCCTCTCTGTCAGCGCAGCCCTGACCATCGGCGCAATGAATGCTGAAGCATTTACCCAGCCGACCCATAAACGCATTGTTAAAGATGCTATCAGTTACATGGCGGCGCATCCGGATACCACCGAATACAACAAGCTGGCTGCCGCAGCACAGGCTGCCGGTTACAGCATGGAACAGTTTGCTGAAGTTCTGGGGCAGGGTGCCTACGATGTGGATGATTTTGCTGACACCTTTATCTGTGGTGCGGTAACCGGTGATTGTGTTGAAGCTCCGGTATGGGGCGCAGGTGCCTCTATCGTGAAATACACCTCTTACTGGCACTTCCAGAACCACACCCGCGGTGGCGATGCCCATGGTAATGACCTGGGTGGTTATAACTACGATCTGCTGACCGTCTGGGGTGCTGTGGATAATCTGGCCGCTACCTGGCTGGTGGGCGATCACCTGGATGACGGCAAAGGCGGCATGACCGGCTGGTGCTTCTTCTGGTCCTGCTCTGAAGATTCTGAATACAACAGCTACGGTATTACCGAAGCCAACTACCGTCAGGGCAGCAGTTCCAATAAAGGCATGTATGCCGACTTCGAAAAAATCCCGTTCCAGCCGATCGATAACCTCGGCCAGCACTGGTACAACGAATTCTGGAAAAACCCAACGGCACAGATGCTGGGCTTTACCCTGCACACAACTGATCTGCTGCAGCCGCACCACACCTGGACGACCTCTGACCTGAACCACTCCGGTTGGGAAGGCTGGGTAGAAGACAACTACACCGCACTGGATCTGAATAACGATGCGCTGGTGACTTCAGCCCTGAATGATTTCACTCCGGTTCCGGCTAATCAGAAAGATATTCGTCCTCTGCTGACTCAGGGTGGTGCGATCTCTTACAGCCAGGGCGGTATTGTACTGAGCAGCACCTCTTCGGCAGACCGCACTCAGGTTGCCAAGGTTGTGATTCCACATGCCATCGCCATGACCGTGCATGTACTGAACCACGCTGCGAATCGTTTTTAAAGGATAGCGGCAGCGACGCCTGATCAGGGTGTTGCTGTCCAAGGTCACAAAGGCTGCTCAGGCATGGATTGTCAGAGCAGTCGTTGTGAAGGCCCCACTCTGAAATTTTGTTTCAGGTGTTTGCAGGATGATTTGCGTGAGGATCATCCTGCTTTTTTTTGCCCGGAAAAAGACTTTGTCATTCATACCGGTCATTATTCCAGTTAACACCGCCACCGGATCGATAACGAAGCCATGAAAAAATACGCCGTATTCTTTGCCGTTATGCTGTCTTTTCTGTTGCCTGCTCAGGCCTCGGCAGGCATTCAGTACAGTCTGGAAAATGAAGAGCAGATTGCCCGTGTCGGAGATCTGACCCTGAGCCGTACCCTGCTGGATATTTTTCTGCATAAACAGCAGAAAGCCGCGCAGGCCAGCGGTAAAACCCTGACCCTGCAAACCATTCTGCAACAGTTACTCGATGATGCCTTAATGGCGGAATACGCCCGCACGCATCTGACAGCCGGGCAGCTGAATCCGGAAAACCGCGTGGCTTTTGCTGCTGCAGTTGAGCGTCATAACCGTTTGGTTGCTTTATTGCGTGGCTATTTCAATGAGCAGATTGTCGCCAGTGTGAACGCCTTGCCGGGGAAAAATTTTTCCAGTCTGGTGCAGTGGAATCCTGAACTGAATGTGGAACGCCTGAATGCGCTGATTAAATTACAGCCAGGGCTGACCATTGATCTGACCCCGGAACAGAAAACCGCAGCTGCAGATTTTGCCGTGCTGAATACGGAACTGGCGGAAGGTGGCAAAGTCAGTCTGCTGGATATTTATCAGCGTCAGAATGTGCAGGGCCGTCTGGCGCTGCAGAGTGGTAATCTCGATTATTTACAGCAGCAGACACGGTTATATGTCGGTGGTCTGTATGTTCTGAACTGGGCGAAAAAGCAGCTCAGTGAGGCAGACTGGCAGGCGCTGCAACAGGTGATTCTGAATCAGGAACAGCGTCAGCGCTTACTGGCCAGCATGGGTATTAATATGGATATTCATGATGATAATCCGGCCCTGCGTGCACGTGCGGCCAGAATTACCGACGCTGAATTACAGGCTGGTTATAACGAACATAAAGACGATTTTCGCGTGGTCGAGCGTGCCAAAGTGCGGCATATCCGCGTCGCTGATCAGGCGCAGGCAGATGCCATCGTCGCCGAAATCCGCGGCGGTTTATCTTTTGCTGATGCAGTAAAGCGCTATTCCATTGCCGCTGATAAAGATAAAGGCGGCGAGCTGGGCTGGCTTAAACGCGGTGAAAAAGACCGCACCTGGCTGCACTCAGTGGCCTTTGTGCAACCTGCCGGGCAAGTGTCACCTGCATTCCGCAGTCCGCAGAACGAAGGCGATGTTGTGTACGAAATTCTCTGGGTGGATGAGAGGGTGGATGGCTATTTACCGCTGAGTGATGAAGGCGTGCGGTATGAGCTTTCGCACGAACTGGCGCGGGCAGCCTTACAGCGGGAGCTGCAGGCGCTGCAGAAGAAATTGCGCAACGATGCCGATATTCACCTTAATCGTCGTCTGCAACCACAGAGCTGAAACCACCGATGAAGGCCAAAATCATAACCCTATTGCTGCTGGGAACAGGTGCTGGTCTGATTGCGGCTTTATTGTGGCTGCGTCAGGTGGATGTACTGGTGGATGTACTGGTGGGTGAGAACAGTGCTTCGCCGCAGACAGAGGAGCCAGCTTACACACCAACCGTTGTGCCACCACTGCAAGCACCGGCTGCGCCGGATTCTGCCAGTGCAAAAAATGCAGACAACGCCATCCATGATCTGGATAACAGCGAGCTGGATGCCTGGCTGCCACGGCTGAACAGTGATGCCATTGCCAGCATGCAGGCTGCGCGTATTAACGGTGATCCGCGTGCGCCGAAACTGTCACCTTCGCGCCCGCGGGAAATGCCGACGGCCGAAGAGCTGGCCGATGAAGAGCAGTACCTGGCTTACGAGCAGCGTCAGGAAAAACGTATGTTCCGCGCCTTTGTTGAGGCCAGCAAACAGAAAACCGCCCTGATTCAGCAGTATATTGATCAGGCTGAGGCTGGCGGTATCAGTGAAGAAGAAGTCGCCTTTGCGCGGGAAAAAATCCGCAAAATTGAAGAAATGGCCCTCAAACTGCAGCAGGAACATCCGGACATTATGCAGGACACCTTTAAACCGGAAGATAACTGGTTGCCGGCGGCTGATTAACGCAGCAGCTTTTAGTAACAAAACAGGAAAGAGGCAGGAGACGCAGAAAAAACGGAACAAAGGCGCTGCCAGCCGGGCTGAACAGCGCCTTTGCCAAAGAGTGGACTTGTCAGACTATCTGACCCATTTTGTCGTAGCAATACGAAATTAAGATTAGAATCAGTCCACATTAAACACTAACAGTGCCTGTCGCTGTTGTTCTGCCAGGCCAGCCAGTTCATGGCTGAGCAGCTTCGTCTCGCTGGCTTTTTCTTCGGTACGGCGCGACTGCTCTGTCACCTCTGTACCGCGGCTCTGAATACTCTGACTTAACTCCAACTGTTCACCGCTGAGGCGCGATACACTCTCGCTGGTGTGGCGCATGGCCTCGACCGATTGCTGAATAGCATTCAGGGCTGTCCCGGCATGCTGCGCATGATTCACCATATCTTCACTCAGACGGTTTACGGCATTCAGCCCGCTGGCCGTGTTGTTAGCGCCCTGTTGCAGGTCGTCTACCAGTTGCTGAATCTCGCGGGTAGAGGCCGAGGTGCGGCTGGCCAGCGTGCGTACTTCATCGGCGACCACGGCAAAACCACGCCCCTGTTCACCGGCACGGGCCGCCTCAATCGCGGCGTTCAGCGCCAGCAGATTGGTCTGCTCAGCAATGCTGTTGATCACATCCAGCACGCTGCCGATATTTTCCGAATGACGACGCAGGGACTCGGCGTTATCAGCGGCCTGCCGTATCTGTTCGCTGGAGCGGCCAATAGTGCTGACCAGCTGCTGTACCGTATTGCTGCCTTCATCAACTCTGGACGCGGCTTCCAGCGTGGCCTGTTCCGCGCTTTGCGCGACATTGCGTACTTCTGCTGCCGCTGCCGCCACCCGTGCGATCTGCTGACCATTGATGGCGGCTTCCCGTGTCTGCTGTTGTGCAACCTCGCCGGTTTCCTGCGCCAGCTGCAGCAGGGTTCCGGCAGCACGGCTGAGGTGCTGACCGTTGCTGTGCATACCGCCCAGGGTTGATGCCATAGTGCTCAGCATTTTATCGAAGGCTGCGGCCAGTTCGCCCAGCTCGTCCTGGCTGTTAATGCCGGTGCGGCGGCTCAGGTCTTTACTCTGTTCGATACCAATCACATGGTTACGGATGGTCCGTAACGGATTAAGAATGCGGCGGTAACCAAACCAGCCCAGTGCCAGCATGGCGCTGATGGTTACCACTGCCATCAGCGCAATGGTGCGGATGGTGGCGCGGGTGTCGCTCAGCGCCTGTTGCTGTCCTGCTGCGGCCAGCCCGCTTTGCAGGCTGATCAGTTGATCGGTCAGCTGCAGCATGGGCGCCAGCTGTGGGTACATATCCATATCGATATAACCGCCCATGCTGTACGACTCGCGCTCGGCAACAAACTGCTGCAGCCGGGTAATCACCGCCAGTGCTTTGTCGTAAGCACCGGCTTGCTGGCTGATGGCTTCCTGTTCGGTATTGGTCAGGCCGCTGGCCAGATATTGCTGCCAGTTGTTTTCGATCTGCTCACGTGCCTGCTGCAGCCGCTGGCCTGCGTCATCCCATAACAGCATCTGTGCCCGGCTCTGATGAGCAACGTCCACCACATTAGCGGCATAAGCGCGGCTGATACCACTTAACAGCCAGACCGGCTGCATACGTTGTTCAAATAAACGGGTGGCGTTATTCACCACCACTGGCATCTGCATCCAGACGTAAAAAAACATAATACTGGCCAGCAAAGCCGGCAGTGCAGCCATCAGAATCAAACGGTGGCGGATTCGCATGTAGGTACCCGTATTTAAAAGAGTTCAGAAAGTCTGAGGAAAGAATAGAGGTTACGGATGCAGCTTTTAGGCGGGAAATATGAAGGTTTTATGACAATCGGCAGTGCGGCTACAAAGGCGTAACAAGTTTCCTGTTTTTTTATCGCGGCTGTTACCGGAGGTTACCGGGCACAACCTGTGGTTACGCAAAGTTGTTGATAAAGGCCAGCGAAAATAAGTGAAAATTAAAGCTGGTTATGGGATGTTTTTTACAGATTTTTCAGACAAACCGCAGGTAATTAATGGAAAAATAAAAGGAGGCCAAGCCTCCTTTTATTGTGGTTACTACTCTCAGTAAGCAACACCAATCCGCTGTTTTGGATGAGCATTATTTTCGGCTTCATCAATCATTGCTACGGCATAATCCTGTACTGAAATACGGCTGTTACCTTCAGCATCGCTGACCAGACTGTCACCGCCGGTGCGGTAGTTGCCGCTGCGCTCACCGGGGAAAATTTCTGCCGCCGGACTGATAAAGGTCCAGTTCACGGCGCTGTGGCTGTTGCGGAATACCGCCAGCGCTTCACCCTGAGCTGTAGCTTCATCTTTATACGCTTGTGGGAATTCCGGCAGCGATAACAGAGTGACGCCAGGCGCAACTTCCAGACTGCCGGCACCGCCGACCCAGAGCAGACGATTAACCCCGGCTGCCGGTAATTCATTGAGCAGACGCTGAGCTGACGCCGCAACAATCTCATGGTTACCGGCGGCACGGCCGCCAATGCTGGCGATGACCAGATCGGCACCGGCAACTGCCGCAGCGATGCTGGCGCTGTCGCCGGCTGTCAGGTCGAGGCTGCGTTTTTCCACACCCGTCGCCGCAATGTTGCTGCTGTCACGGGCAATGGCGATGACGTCGTGGCCGCGGCTTTGTGCCTCTGCTACCAGAGTTGAACCAATCCAGCCGGTCGCACCAATAATGGCAAGTTTCATAATCTGTCCTCTTGTGTTTGAAAGTGGTTATCTGTGTTTGAATGCGACCAGTCTATTGGTTCGGTGTGCGGCGATAAATATTCGTCTATGATCGTGTTTGTATCTGATACTGATCAAATAAGGGGCGGCTGTGGATAAACTCAATGCCATGCGCAGTTTTGTTGAAGTCGCCGCCTGCGGCAGTTTTACCGCAGCGGCTGAGCAGCTTGGCCAGAGCCGGCTGCGTGTCAGCCGCGATGTACAGGAGCTGGAAGACTGGCTGCAACTGCGCCTGCTGCACCGCACCACGCGCAGGGTCAGTCTGACCGGTGCCGGCGAAGAAGCCTTGCGTTACTGCGAGCGCATTCTCAGCGAAGCCGCCGAACTGGAGAGCCGCGCGCGCCTGCATACGGCCGAGCTGGTGGGCGATATCCGTATCGCCAGCCCGATTGGTCTGGGTCAGAACCTGCTGCTTGATCTGATCGAACGCTTCAGCGCCCAGCATCCGCAGGTGCGTTTTCACCTGTTGCTGTCGGATAAAAATGCCCAACTGGTGGACGAGCGGGTCGATATTGCCCTGCGTTATACCGTGCAGCCGGATGACAGCCTGATTGCCCGGCGGCTGATGGCGGTGGATTCCATGCTCTGTGCCAGCCCGGACTATCTGGCCCGTTACGGCAAGCCGGTAACACCGGCGGATCTGGCCAGCCACAACTGTCTGATTCATCTGGTGCAGCAGCGCTGGCAGTTTCTGCATAACGGTCAGCTGCTGGAGCAAGAGGTGAACGGCAGCCTGTTCGCCAATGATATGGGCGTGCTGGTGCGTGCAGCCTGCAAGGGTATGGGCATTGCCCGGCTGCCCTGTGATCTCGGTAATCCGTTGCTGGTCAGCGGGGCATTAGAACCGTTGCTGGAAGACTATCCGCTGCCGCAACATGCGTTGTGGGCGGTGTATTTATCGCGCAGTTATCAGCAGCCGGTTATCCGTGCCTTTATTGATTTTGCTGCGGAGCACTGGCAGCAGGATGTGTTGCGGCCCTGATCGTTCTGTGGGGCTGATTGTTCTGTGGGTATGGCAACACAGCTCAGCGTTATTCTTATCGGGCTGATAACCAATCAGTATTGGCCGAACAGGCTCTGCTTCTTTATGGTCAAAGGATACAGACCGTATTAATGACAGAGGAATACAGCATGAGTGACTTCCGCAGCGAACGCGACAGCATGGGCGAGTTACAGGTACCGGCTGATGCTCTCTACGGTGCCCAGACCCAGCGGGCGATCAATAATTTTCCGGTCAGTGGTCAGACTCTGCCCGAGCCATTTATCCGTGCACTGTTACTGGTAAAAGCCGCCGCTGCGCGCGCCAACAGTAAGCTGGGCGAACTGGATCAGGATATCGCCGTCGCCATTGAACAGGCGGTGCAGTCGCTGCTGCAGAGTCCTGACATGATGCAGCACTTTCCGCTGGACGTATTTCAGACCGGTTCCGGCACCAGCTCCAATATGAATGCCAACGAAGTGCTGGCCACGCTGGCTGCACGCACTCTGCAGAAAACGGTCAGTCCGAACGATCACGTTAATGCCGGACAGAGCAGTAACGACAGCATTCCCTCGGCGATTCATATCAGTGCCGCTTTATTGTTGCAGCAGCAATTATTACCGGCGCTGGAGCATCTTCAGCAAAGTATCGAACGCAAAGCCGTGAGCCTTGCGCATATTGTTAAAACCGGTCGCACCCATTTAATGGATGCCATGCCGTTGCGTATGGATCAGAGTCTGAACAGCTGGGCTACACAGGTTGCTCAGAATATTCACGCCTTAAAAATGCAGCAACCGGCGATTCAGTCACTGGCACAGGGCGGTACCGCCATCGGTACCGGGGTGAATGCCCATGCACAGTTTGCCGGTGCATTCTGTGCCGAATTGTCGGTATTAACCGGTACGATTTTTACCCCGGCAGACAATCCCTTTACTCATATTGCTACTCAGGATATTGCTGTGGCCTTGTCGGGCCAGTTAAAAACCTGTGCGGTTTCATTAATGAAAATCGCCAATGATTTACGCTGGATGAATTCCGGGCCGTTAGCCGGATTGGGAGAAATTGAATTACCGGCACTGCAACCCGGCTCGTCTATTATGCCAGGCAAAGTAAATCCGGTAATTCCGGAAGCGGTGGCTATGGTCTGTGCGCAGGTGATCGGTAACGACAGCGCGATTACCATTGCCGGTCAGTCCGGTAATTTTGAGTTAAATGTCATGCTGCCGCTGGTGGCGCGTAATCTGTGTGAAAGTCTGAGCCTGCTGGCTAACGTCAGCCGTTTACTGGCTGATAATGCCATCAGCGGTTTTAAGGTAAATGAAGATAATCTGAATAAAGCGCTGGCACGCAATCCGATTCTGGTAACCGCATTAAATCCGGTAATCGGTTATTTAAAAGCCGCCGAAATCGCCAAGCAGGCGTATAAAGAAAACCGCCCGGTGATTGATGTGGCACTGGAACATACCGATTTAAGCCGGGAAGAGCTGGAGCGTTTGCTTGAGCCTAAGCTGTTAACAGGCAAATAAACGTTTAAATCTGCGCGGCATATTCATTGCCGCGCCAGTTATTTTCAGCGTTTTTTATGCTTGCTGAAAACCATAAAAACTTCCCAGTCCGAGCATCTGCGTCAGCTCATCCAGAGCATTCTGTGATTCATCAAACAGGGCCGGGTCGGCCAGATCCGCAGGCACTAATTCGTCGCGGTAATGGCGTTTTACCCAATCCTGTAAGCTATTGATTTTTTCGTCGCTGAGCATAAAGGCCGGATTTACCGCCGCCCGTTCGCGGGCTATTAATATCACCCGCAAACGTAAGCAGGCCGGGCCACCACCGTTGCTCATGCTCTGGCGCACATCAACAAACTGCACCTGACGGATAGGCTGGCTGTGATCGGTCAGCAGTTCATTCAGATAGGTTTTTACGGCCTGATTATCGGCGCATTCTGAAGGGGCAATTAAACACATGTTGTTCATATCGGCGCTGCCGTCAGTGTTAATGGCGGCCAGCAGCTGGCTGTTAAATAAATAACTGCTGATGGCGTCACTGAGGCTGACTTTGCTGGCCGGTACGCACAGGCTTTGCAGTGGCAGCCACTGATTTAATTCACTGAAGGCGCGGTCGCGCGCTTTGTCTTCGTAAGCCTGCTCATGAAAAAACAGCAGTGGCCCATTCCCCACAGCCACTACATCGTTATGAAACGCACCAGCATTAATCGCATGACGGCTCTGCTGTAAAAAAACGGCATGGCGCAATCCGTGCTGGCGGGCGATGGCTTCGCAGGCTTCACGGCTTTGTCGTGCCGGAAACGTCAGCGCGGCGAGATCGGTATTGGTATCGCGGCCATAAACAAATAAGCCCACCCCGGGGCTCTGATAATCGGCACTCAGGCGGGTGTGGTTGGCCGCACCTTCGTCGGCAAAGCGGTGAATCGCCGGTAACGCCGGATGCACGGCAAAGCGTTCTTTATCAGGGAACATGGCATTTAAAGTAACGAAGGTTTGTTCATGTTCGATGGCGCGGTGGGCGGTGGTGAGCAGGTTGGCCGGGGTAAAGTGCACCCGGCCGTCGTTGCTGTCGGCGGATGGTGTGACGGTAGCGGCATTGGCAGCCCACATGGAGGAGGCGGAGTACACCATCGACAACAGCGCCGGAGCTTCTTTCGCAGCGCGGTTCAGCAGCTGGTGATCGCTGCCGCTGAAGCCAAGGCGGCGCAGCACGCTCAGGTCGGGGCGCATCTGCGGTGGCATAAAGCCCTGTGGATAACCCATGTTCAGCAGCGTGCGCATTTTCTCCAGCCCCTGCAACGCCGCCTGTTTCGGACTGGAGCGGCTCAGGGCATTGCGGCTGGAGGCCAGATTACCGCTGGCAAGACCGCCGTAATGGTGAGTCGGGCCGATCAGCCCGTCAAAGTTAACTTCCTGCACGGTCTGTTGAGCCTGTTGTTCCTGGGCAGTCTGGGCAGTTTGGGTGTTCATGGACGGAAACCTGTACCTGAAGGGGAAACGTAATCGTGGGTTAACGGACCTGTGCTGATGGCCTGTGGCCAGGCGCAGTAATCGGCGGCATAGAAGGCGCTGGGGCGGTGGTTGCCACTGGCACCGATACCGCCGAACGGTAGCGCGCTGGAGGCTCCGGCGGTCGGTGCGTTGATGCTGATAACCCCGGCGCGGATCTGCGCGCGGAACTGCTGCTGCTGTTGTGGATCATCGCTGATTAAACCAGCGGCCAGACCAAAGCGGCTGTTGTTGGCCAGTCTGATAGCGTCGTCAAAGCGGGTCGTGCGGTACAGCTGCAGCAGCGGGCCGAACCATTCTTCATCCGGCGCGGGCTGCGCGCCGGTCATATCGATCAGCCCAGGCGACAGTAAAAAACCGGCGCTGCCAATGGCGCTCATACTCAGTAATGCTTTTCCGCCGAGGCTGATTAACTGTTGTTGCGCGGCCAGCAATTGCTGCTGCGCGCGGGCGCTGATTAGCGGCCCGTAAAACGCCTGCTCATCGCCCTTTGGTTGCAGAATCAGCCGCGTACAGAGTGCCAGCAGTGCCTGTACGATGGCGTCAGTTTGTACTTCTGTCCCCGTCAGAATCAGGCGCCGGGCGCAGGTGCAGCGTTGTCCGGCGCTGATAAAAGCGCTGCGCACAATCAGCTCGGCGGCGTGTTGCGCATGCACGTTGCCATCGACAATTAACGGATTGTTGCCACCCATCTCCAGCGCCAAAAGCACTTCCGGACGGCCGCCAAACTGCTGGTGCAGCAGGCGCCCGGTATTGGAGGAACCGGTAAACAGCAGGCCATCAATCGGCTGCTGCGCCAGAGCTTCGCCAACTTCACGCCCGCCCTGCAGCAGATTCAGTACGCCGGCCAGGAGACCGGCGGCCTGCCACAGTTCTGCGGTTTTTTCGGCGCATAACGGCGTCTCTTCGCTGGGTTTAAAGACCAGGGTGTTGCCCGCCAGCAGCGCCGGAACAATATGGCCATTGGGCAGGTGGCCAGGAAAATTATAAGGGCCGAATACGGCCATGACGCCGTGGGCATGATGCTGCAGACCGGGCTGGTTGTTGCCGGTGCGCTGCTGACAGGCGCGGATGCTGATATCAACCTTGTTGATCATGGCGCTGACTTCGGTCAGGGCTTCCCAGTGCGGTTTGCCGGTTTCGAGGCTGATGGTGCCAGCCAAAGCCTCCTGCTGTTGTTGTAGCTGTGCGGCAAAGGCCTGCAGTGTCTGCAGGCGCGACTCAAACCCCAGAGCAGCCCAGGCCGGTTGGGCGGCGCGGGCGGCGGCAACGGCGGCCGCAACCTGAGCGGTGCTGGCGCTGGCCTTACGCCAGACCGGTGTAGCGTCGACCGGGTTTAAGGATTCAAACTCCGGGCCTTCGCCCGCAATCCACTGGCCATTGATTAACAGGCTCATCATGCCCCCAGCTGTTCCGGGATAAAGGCCAGTGGCTGGCCGGGTTGTACGCCGAGATGACCCAGAGCGCTGGCACTCAGTGCCAGCCGCTGCTGGCCGTTTTGTGCTATCAGTTGCGCTTCGGTACAGATCACGCGGAACTGCTGCCAGCTGGGGTTGGCGATGATCAGCGACTGGCTGTCATCGGCGTCTTCATCGTCGCTGGTGTCGGCGCAGAGTGCGCTGCTCAGCTGGCGGATAGCGCGCACGCTGCGGATATTGCTCAGCTCGGCGCGCATTAATGGCCCGGCGTCGAAGATATCCACCACCCGGTCGTAGCTGAAACCTTCCAGCTCCAGCAGCTGTTTGGCGCGCCGGCCGGCGTCGGCGGGCTTGCCGATAACGGCCTGGGCCGCTTCCGGCAGCAGGCTGGTATAGATCGGGTATTTGGGCATCAGCTCGGTAATAAACTGATTGGAGCCGATGCCGCACAGGGTGTCGGCCTCATCGAATTCCATCTGAAAAAAGTGGCGGCCAATGGCATCCCAGAACGGGCTGTTGCCCTGTTCGTCGGTCCAGCCGCGCAGCTCGGCGATAACCGACTCGGCGAAGCGTCCGGCAAACAGCCCCATCAGCAGATAACGCGAGCGTGCCAGCCAGTGGCCGTTGCCACGGTAGGCGGGGTCAAGAAACAGTGCGCCGACTTCGGAGCAGTCGGTGTAGTCGTTGGTCAGGTGTAGCAGCTGGCTGCGGACTTGCTTATTCAGCGAGTGGGAATGGTGGGTCAGGCTCATCAGACGGTAGGCATAGAACGCCTGACGCGCACCGGTCATGGCGTGTACGCCGGCGGTGCCGACCACCTTGTTGTGGCGGCTGTCTTCCATCACCAGAAAAAAGAAGTCGTCGCGGTGTTTGTCCTGACGTTCGAAGCTGTCACAGGACAGCTGAATCCGGTCGAGCAGGGCGCCTTCGTCCTGCGGCAGTGAGGTCATACCTTCACCGGCTTTTTCTGCCAGTTCCAGCAGGTCGTGTACATCAGCGGCGATGGCCGGCCGGACAATCAGCATAAGGCGGGGTTCTCCTTGTTTGTTTGAATCAGCTTTTCGATAAAGACCACCGTCAGCGCCGCGCGTTCGGCAAAACTGTCGGTGCAGGCGTATTCCTGTTCGGTATGAATATTGGCACCGCGCACCCCGAGGGTATCAATATTAGCGAGACCGGCGGCGGCGAGATTATTGCCTTCGCAGCAACCGCCGGTGGCGACCCAGCGGATATCCAGCCCGAGCTCAGCACCGCATTCATGCAGCAGGCTGAACAGCGCCTGCTGGCGTTCGTTCATCGGCTTGGGCGGGCGGTTAAAGTGGCCGTGCAGGGTCAGCTCGCAGCCACTGCTGGCCTGCACTTTTTGCACGATCTGCTGCATCTGTTGTTCAAGCACGGCCATTTGCGCAGTTTCGTTCATGCGGACATTAAACCGGCAGATGCACTGATCCGGTACCACATTCACCGCGCCGCCACCGCTGATCTGGCCAATGTTGACGGTGATGCCCTGTTGCTGATCGCTGAGCTGTGCCAGTTGTTGTGCGGCATCGGCAATGGCCAGTACGGCATTGCGGCCGGAAAAGAAATCGCGTCCGGCATGGGTGCTGTGGCCACGGGCGCTGAGGGTAAAGTTGCCGCTGCCTTTGCGCGCTCCGGCCAGGGTACCGTCTTCCAGCGCCGGTTCGTAGGTCATACCGACATGGGCCTGCGCGGCCAGTTCGGCCAATACCGGCGCAGAAGAGGGTGAGCCGATTTCTTCGTCGGGGGAGATGGCGAGGGTAAAACCAAAGTGATCTTTTAATGGCGACTGCTGCAGCCAGCGCAGGGCTTCGGCCAGCATGACCAGTCCGCCTTTCATATCGGCGGTACCGGGGCCGTGCAGGCGGTTAGCGTGGATTTCGCATTGGTTAAACGCGCTGTTGGCCGGAAAGACGGTATCGCTGTGGCCGGTAAACAGAATCTGCAACGCGGCGTCGGGGCGGGCGCGGAAGATCTGCATTGGTGCACAGGGGGATTCGAGCAGGCTGCCGTTGTCGGCGACCTGGCTGAGGGGCGCCAGCTCACGGTATTCCACCGTATCGGATAGCGGGGCAAACAGCTGATGCAGGCCAGCCTGAACCTGGCGGATGCCGCTCAGATGGCGGCTGCCGGAGTTGATTTCACATAACGCCCGCAGAGTATCAATCATACTGCCGGTGCGGGCTTCCAGTACGGCCAGCAGCGCCTGCCGCTCAGCATTGCCTGTGAGGGGCATATACGCCTCCTTCATTCGTCCTGTGACAGGTATAGCATTAACGCATCGGCAATGACCATTACCGCAATCCGTTTACTTTCTCAGAAGCGGATTACACTGAAAATACAGCCTGACCGGTTTGTCTGTTTTTATGCGCTTTGAAAATAAAAGGAGTGTCTTATGGATGATTCTGACCTGAAAAAGCTGATCGCTGAGGATGCGGACGTCATCCTGCACCCGGCATCATCCATCAGCGCATTGCTCAGCAATGGCCCGCAGATGATCTGCGCCGCCGATGGCTGCATGATTGAAGACGCGCAGGGGCGGCGATATCTGGATGCGGTAGGCGGACTCTGGTGTGTGAACGCCGGCTATGGCCGTGCCGAGCTGGCGCAGGCGATGAAAGAGGCCGCAGAAAAACTCAGCTATTACCACACCTTCAGCAATGCCTCGAACCCCTGGCAGGTGCAACTGGCGGAAAAACTGCTGAGTATCGCGCCGGCCGGCCTGGGTAAAGTATTTTTTGGCAGTGGTGGCAGCGATGCCAACGACACGCTGATTAAAATCGCCTGGCATTATCATGCGCTGCGCGGCCAGCATAAAAAAATTAAAGTCATCGCCCGTCAGCAGGCGTATCACGGTACCTCGGTCAGCACCGCCAGCCTGACCGGGCTGGGTGGTTTCCATAAAGAATTTCCGCTGCCGCTGGATTTTGTGCTGCGGGTCGAGTGTCCGCATTTTTACACCCGCGCTTTGCCCGGTGAAGACGAAGTGCAATTCTGTGAGCGTTTAATCGACGAAGTACGGCAGTTAATCAACACCACCGGGGCTGAGAATATCGCTGCCTTTTTTGCCGAGCCCATTCATGCCGCCGGTGGCATTATCGAGCCGCCTGCCGGTTATTACCAAAAGCTTAAAGCGCTGCTGGCTGAGCACGATATTTTACTGGTCGCCGACGAAGTGGTGTGCGGTTATGGCCGGCTGGGCAGCTGGTTTGGTTCACCCCAGCTGGGTCTTGAGCCGGATATGATGGCCACGGCCAAAGGTCTGACCAGTGGCTATTTTCCGATGTCGGCGGCCTTTATTACCAATGATATCTGGCAGGTGCTGAAACAGGGTTCCGATCAACTCGGCGCCTTTTCCCACGGCTATACCTATTCCGGTCATCCGGTCGGTGCGGCGGTAGCATTGGCGAATATTGAGTTGCTGGAGCGCGAAGGGCTGGTGGAGAAAGCGCGGGAAAACGGTGCTTACCTGCATCAGCGTTTACATGCGGTGTTAGACAGCAACCCCTATGTCGGTGAAATCCGCGGTCGCGGTTTACTCGCCGGGGTGCAGCTGGTGGCCGATAAAGCGCAGAAAATATTGCCGGATGCCGGTGAAAAATGGCCGCTTAAGGTCAGTAATGCCGTACGCGAACGGGGCGTGATTGTGCGGCCTTTGCCCAGCGTGGCAACCCTGGCAATCTCGCCGCCCTTAACCATTTCGCGCGAACAGATTGATACTCTGGTGATGGCCTTGCAGGAGGCTGTTAATGAACAGCTGCCGGCTTAGCAGCGAACGGATTAGGTCGGGTGAGGCTCCTTTTCCGGGTGATTAATTTCGCCTATAGCCTGTATCGGTAATTGTTATTGGTGCCGATTGGGAGGGATGAAGAAAATAGTCTGACATTTTTTTGTGGGACAGTTGTATGTTGATCCGACTTGTATATGCCAGCCACGCATCCTTCTCTGTTGGTAACGACCGGATTGATCCCCGTCTGGGGCGGATTCTGACGCAATCGCGCAGTAATAACGCGCGGCGCGAGATCGGAGGCGTTCTGTACCTTGGCGATGGCTTTTTTCTGCAGTGCCTGGAAGGGGAGGCTGATGCTGTTGATGCTTTGTATCAGCGTATCTGTGAAGACAGTCGCCATCATAATCAGGTTATTCTCAGCCGTAGCACTATTGAAACGCGCTTATTCCGCAACTGGTCGATGAAATATATTCCGGCTGAAAAAAGTGTACGCACTTTCCTGCGCTCCCGTGGCTACGACTACTTCAATCCGTTTGAATTAAGTCAGGATGATCTTGATCTGTTGGTGCAGTTTTTCCATCAGCTGCAGGTTCGCAGCGGCAGTGACAGCGAGGATAAACAGACTCAACCGGGTTCAGCGCAACCTGTCTGGCGCCGCTGGTTACAACAGTTGTTTGGTTCTGCGGAACGTCCGGCATCCCGCTGAGTAATCAGTGAAGATGCAGGTGGTAGAGTAATAACGCCTGCAGTTTTTCAGCATCAATCGGTTTGGCAATATGGGCCTGCATACCGGCGTCCAGACAGTCAGTCACATCGTTTTCCATGGCATTGGCGGTCATCGCGATGATAGGAATATGGGAATACTGTGGCTGCTGACGGATGGTGCGGCTGGTTTGCAGTCCATCCATAACCGGCATCTGAATATCCATCAGAATCAGATCAGGGTTCAGTTCCTGCTGCAGAAGGTCCAGTGCTTCCTGGCCATGGTTGGCAATGGTTACCCGGGCACCAAAGCTTTCAAGCAGCTCCTGCGCCAGTAACTGATTCATCAGAGCATCTTCTGCCAGCAGGATATGCTTACCTTGCAGAGGCAAATTCCGGGAAGATTCAGCCGGAACATCTGCCGGGCCGGCTGGTTCGGAGTTATTGCTTTCTGTACATGGAAAAATTCCGCTACTGAGCAGCGCCCCTTCGGGTTGTGCCGGCGGTAATTGCAACCACAGATGAAATTCGCTGCCAACACCTTCCTGACTGCTGATGGTGATATCCCCACCCATCTGTACAGCGAGTTCTTTGCTGATGCTCAGTCCTAAGCCGGTACCGCCAAAACGGCGGCTGGTTGATGCGTCAGCCTGGCGGAAAGCCTCAAATAAAAACTTTATCTGATTGGCGCTGATGCCTATGCCGGTATCACTGACCCTGGCATGCAGGTACTGCTTCCTGTCATCGTAATTCAGGCGTAAACAGATATTGCCTGCGGATGTAAATTTGAATGCGTTACTGAGTAAGTTTATTAATATCTGTTCAACCCGCAGGGCGTCTCCCATAAAAAAGGCCGGAATGTCTGTTTCCAGAATGATACTGAATTCCAGGTTTTTATCTCTGGTTGGCAATAAAAACAGTGCACCGATTTTTTTCAGGATATTTTCCAGTGAAAATCTGGCGTTATCCAGCTCCATTCTTCCGGATTCTATCTTGGCATAATCCAGGGATTGATTAATCAGAGCCAATAATGTTTGAGAAGACAACTGTACCTTTGTCAGATAGTCTTTCTGTTTATCGTTTAACAGGGTTTTCAGACATAACTGAGTAAAGCCAATGATGGCATTTAACGGTGTGCGGAATTCATGGCTCATGTTGGCCAGAAATTGTGACTTTGCTTTGTTAGCGGCGTTGGCCTTTTGCATGGCGATGGTCAGATCTTCGGTTTTTATCCGTACCTGATCTCTGATGTATTCCAGCGATCCCGTAACGACCAGAATAAACATTTGCATAATAGCAGCCAGCAAGAAACCGCCGGTTAAAATAACCCAGCTGGTCCAGTCTTTATCATCGATAACGTAGTCTTTGTTGGCATATATCTGTATGTGGTAAGTACGTCCGGAAAAATAATTGAGGTAACTCTTCTCCTGATAACCTGGCAATGGTTCAGTATTGGCGGTAAAAAGTTCCTGTGGTCTTTTTTTGTCAGTGACGTCGGTTATCTGAATCGATAAGCCAAGTCGCAGGGCTTCCTGCCAGATGTTTTCCAGCAGCCCGTGAATCTTCAGTACTCCGCTGGCAAAACCAATAAATTCAGAATAATTCTCTTTTTTGCTATCGCGCAACGCTGCTGTTGTATCGAATATCGGCATGTAAATAATGGTGGCTTTTTTCTCTCCTGATTCCTGCGCCAGAACAATAGGGGCTGTAGCAACAGGATGGCGCAGCTTGCGGGCGTTCATCAAAGCTTCCCGCCGCTCCGGATTCGCAGCGAGATTAAGGCCAAATGCCCGGCGGTTTTGCTCCAGTGGATAGAGGTAATACACAGGATAATACTCATCACGGTCTGCAGCTTTTGCTAATGATCCATCGGCTTTGAACTCAGTCAGTTCAAAATCAGGGTATCCTTGCTGACGCATGTCGTTAACCAGCTCCTGGCGCTCTGTCTGTGCCACAACGGGTGTCCAGCCGACACCATAGAACACCGGGTCATCATCCAGAATGACTTTAGAAAAAGCGTTGAATTCAGTGAAAGAGACATGTTCAGATGCATTGAACAGGGCTGCATAAGCAACGAGCTTATGCTCCGCGGTGGTCAGGAGAGCATCAAGCTCGCGGGCGATGTTGTCTGATTTTCCGGAAATAATTTGCTGATTTTCATAGTGCCGGTGCCCAATCGAAATATAAAAAATTCCCCATACCAGAAGAAAAATCACTGTGGTTGGCACCGTACTTTGCAACAGGCGACTGCGTGTCAGCTGCTTACGGTAATAAAAAATATTGAGCAGCAGCGGGGTAAACAGCAATACACCGATGGCGTCGCCAATCCACCAGGTTAACCAGGTGAAAAAATACTGGTCGGCAGTAATGATGCCATTAAAGAGCAGCGTTGTTACACCAATAGTGCTGGCAATCAGGCAGCCACCGAGTGCGATGATCAGGGTAAATAACAGAATGGTGCGGGGCGATTCCAGCAGTCGGGCTTTACCAATAAAACGATTCTGTAACAGATAACCGCCAGCCGCCTGTGACATTGCACCACTGGCAATGCATAACGGTGCAATAAGGGCTGTGGCTGTCAGGTTGTGGTAATCACCACTGATGATTGCCAGATTAATCAGAAATGAACCGCAGCCAATTCCCAGCAATGCAGGCCAAAGGCGCAGGGCTGTTACTGCTGCCAGAGCAATGCCGGCCGCCGGCCAGACGGCAGAGGCAAAGCCTGGCGGAATTGCCAGTGCCAGACCAAAGCGGGCGGCAATGGCATAGCTCAGAGCTGCGATCAAAAAATGAATAATGGAATGGCGCATGGGTCCCTCTCCCGCCTGAGTGTCCGAAGTATAGACGTGGAATGGCGTCAGGGCGGATCAGAGGCCGGGCAGGTCAGGGCCGGAACAGATTACAGAGAGTAGCGCTGGTGGCAGTAAGCTACGCCAGAGACGATGGGGTAATCCTGGCAGTAGCGCAGGTTGCAATGAAACTCTTCGAGGCGCGCCTCTGCGGGCAACAGCACTTCGGGCTCGCCAACATAGCCTGCGCTGCAGAGTTCGGTCGCGCGGCGGCGCCAGTGTTGTTTAAACGTCGTGATGGTGTCGTCGTAATTCAGAATAAACTGATAACCCCCGATCTGGCGCACTTCAATCACATAGACGCCAGGAGCAATTTCTTTATCCAGATAACCATTCTGCTGTTCCACACCATCGTTCAGTACCGGCTTATAAGCGACAGGACTGCAGGCAGCCAACAGTGCGGTCAGGCTTAAGGCGATGACTGAGCGCAGGGCTGTGACTGGATGTAAAACGGAGTGGTTCGGCTCGTTCATGCTGGCTGGTCTGTGATTGGCTGATCTGTGGTTGGTGGTCAGGGTGCTTTAGTCTGGTGCTATCCGGCCTGTTGGCCGCAAGGGGAGGAATTCTGCACAGCCTTGCCGCTCACGTCCAGCGGCCCGCGACAAAAGTTCTGCCATAAACGTGCAAAGCTGTGTTGCAGTCGACAGAATAACAGTGGCAGTGGCCCTGCTGGCCGGGAGGGATCACCGCCAGCACCTGATGTGCGCTGGCGATATGTTGAGGGGAGGTCGTCAGTGGCTGGTTATTAGTCGCTGGCAGCGGCTATTCGCTGGTTATAGGAGCGAAGACTGCGCGCGTGAGCTTTGCCAGATCTTCCGGAGCCAGTTCAATTTCCAGACCACGACGACCGGCGCTGACGTTGAGCGCTGTTAAGGCTTCTGCGCTGCTGTCGATCACTGTTGGCAGGGCTTTCTTCTGACCGATAGGGCTGATGCCACCGACAATATAGCCGGTGGTGCGTTCGGCCAGTTTAGGGTCGGCCATTTCGGCTTTTTTGGCGCCCAGTGCTTTGGCAATGGCTTTCAGGCTGAGCATATGGGTTACCGGCAGCACCGCGACGGCCAGTGTACTTTTATGGCCGGTTAAGCTGACCAGCAGGGTTTTGAATACCAGTGAAGGATCAAGCCCCAGCGCTTCGGCGGCTTCTTCGCCGTAGGATTCCGCCGCCGGGTCGTGCTGATATTCATGCACGTTAAAAGTAATACCGGCTTTTTTGGCGCAATTAATCGCGGGTGTCATCAGCAGGCCTCCGGGCTGATCAGCTGAAAACGAGGCTGGAGTACGCCGTTGTGCTCTATGTTTTCAACAAACATCGCATACGGCCGCACCCAGCTGGAAAAATCGCCATACAGCGTTTTGTACAGCACCAGCCACTCTTCATTTTCACTGTGGCGCACCAGTCCCAGCACCTGATAATCGTTACCTTTGTAATGACGGTAAATTCCCGGAGTAATCTGCGGGGCTGCAGCTTGTGCGCTCATTGGTATCCCTTGTAAATAATTATTTCAGTTCAAAGCGTACGCCGGCACTGGCGTTAATGCTTTGCTTCTGGATCAGCATTGGAGCAGGCGCTGAATCCGATTTAGCCATACTCATAGCGCGCATTTCAAACATTGGCTGGCCACCGCCACCCTGTTCTTCGATGTGCAGGACTTTACCCAGTTTATTATCCAGAGCTTTGGCCATGCTGCTGGCTTTATTGCGGGCGTTGGTCAGTGCCAGCGTCATCGCCTGCTGTTCCAGAGCGGCGCGGTCGTTAAAGCGCAGTTCGGTGTTATGGAGTTTTACCAGCGAATTCTGCAGCAGCTCATGTACCAGTACACCGTATTGCTCCATATCACGCAGCGTCAGGCTGACATTACGGCTGACCTGTTCACCTTTATATTCACGCTTATTCCGGCCAGCGCTGTAGTCGTACTCAAATACCGGCTGGTTGCTGATGTGTGCGGCGTCGATATCCTCTTTTTTAATACCGAGCTTTTTGCTGATGGCGAGTACATTGTTCATCGCCGTATCTACTTTGGCCTTGGCCGCTTTGGCAGTCGGTTGGGTGTCACTGACGGTCAGATTAAGCTGCAGATAATCGGGGTAAGCTGCCACTTCGCCCTGACCGGTAACATCGATATAGCGGTCGTCACCGGCAAGTGCAGGCTGAGCGCTGAATAAAGCACAGACAGAAAACAGTAAAGCGGCAGAAGCGGTGTTCAGTTTCATGGTTATTTCCTGAAGGACGGTTTATTAGGCGTATTCGATACAGCATATTGCCAGCGGTTCGGTAGATGGCGGGTCTTTGCCTGATCTTTACGCCGCAGTGTTACAGGATAAGGTACAGGGGAAACATTATGACTTGTTTTCCTGGCCGGCATTAAAGGCTGCTAATTGTTCGGCTGTCGCTTCCTGCTGGTACTTTTCTTTCCACTCGCTGTAAGGCATGCCATAAATTTTTTCCCGGGCGGCGTCATAATCCATTCCGACACCCTGCTCAGCCGCAGCACTGACGGTCCATTTGGCGAGACAGTTACGGCAAAAACCGGCGAGGTTCATTAAGTCGATATTCTGTACATCCTTACGCTCGTCCAGATGCTTAAGCAGGCGGCGCAGCACGGCAGCTTCAATGGCGGTTTGCTGGTCGGGTGTCATAAATGTCTCCATAACGATGGCAAAGCACTCAGTGTAAACGATGTCGCAGGCTTGTTGCGTTGTTTATTACGTAATATAGTGAACCACCTTTTTTAACCGTCAGGAGAATATTTGATGATTGTCGTAACTTCTGACCGGGCCTGTATTGCAGCTTAATCCGCACAATCTGATGCTTCGCATCAACGCTGTTTTCTGCTTTCCCCGCCCGGTTTACTGAACTTTTAAACCGGGGCAAAAATGCCCCCCTGTATTTTTTACATGCTTCTCTGCAAGGCTTTATGCTGCCTGTTATCCGGCGCAGACCTGCAGAGCATGATGACGCCTGGCGTCAGGGGTTCATATGACATCTCAACCTTCTCTTGCCGGTCTTGGCTGGCAGGCATTTTTTCAACAACAACTCAGCCTCGAAGAATGGCAGCATGGCCATCCGGTGCGGGTGCTGGAGCAACATAAAACATTGCTGGAAGTCAGTGGCGGGCAGGGCATTGTTCGTCTGCCTTTTACACCCGCGGCGTTCAGTCAGCATGGCGCTGTGTGTGTCGGTGACTGGTTGCTGCTGGATAACAGTGAGCAACCACAGATTATCCGCCGGCTTGAACGGCTCAGTTGTTTTCAGCGCCGTGCAGCAGGCATTAAAGCCGGAATGCAGTTAATTGCCGCTAATGTGGATACGGCGTTTATCGTCTGCTCATTAAATGATGATTTTAATCTGAACCGTATTGAACGTTACCTCAGCATTGTCCACGAAAGTGGTGCGGAAGCCGTGGTGGTGCTCAGCAAGGCAGACCTGTGTGAGCAGGCAGAAGACTATCGTCAGCAGGTACAAAAGCTTGACCCTCTGCTGGCGGTGGTCAGTGTCAGTGCGTTTGCGCAGGACAGTATTCAGCAATTAATGCCCTGGTGTGGTTATGGTAAAACCGTTGCCTTACTGGGTTCATCCGGTGCCGGTAAATCGACCCTCAGTAATCAGTTATTGGGGCAGGAGATACAGGCTACTGCGGCTATCCGCGAGGACGACAGTAAGGGCCGCCATACCACGACCCGGCGTTCATTACTGAGTATTGCGGGTGGCGCGATGATTCTGGATACACCGGGCATGCGTGAGCTGCAGCTGGCTGATTGCGCCGATGGTCTGGCACAGACCTTCGCCGATATCGAAGAACTGGCCGGACAATGCCGTTTTGCCGATTGTGGACACAGTAATGAACCCGGTTGTGCGGTGCGCCAGGCGCTGCACAATGGCATGCTGGATGAACGGCGTTTACGCCATTATGAAAAACTGCAGCGTGAGCAGCAGCTGAACAGTGCGACTCTGGCACAACGCCGTGCCGGTGAGCGGGAAACGAGTAAGCTGCATAAGCGCATTCTTAATGAGCGTAAACGGCAGAAACGTCCGGATCAGTAATGGTTCGTTCATAATAAAAAGCCCGGAGTTTTCCGGGCTTTTTATTATGTAGCAAAACTCTGAAATTACAGTTCGGTCGCATTGTTATACATTGCGATTATGGTCCGGCTGGCGACTGAGTGGTCAAGATGGCGACTTTTTATTGCCAGATACTCGGGATCAGCAAAAAAAGCTTCCATAGTTTTCTGGTCGGGAAATTCAATGGTAAAAACCCGGTTGATATTATCGGCTGTTTTCGTTTTCAGCACTTCAGCGATACGGAAATCGTAACCAAAAGAACCGCCGTAGGCCGTCAGGATCGGCAGCATGGCATCGCGGTATTGCTGATAGCCCACGTCGTCAGTAACGTGAAGTCCCATTACGCGTTCATAACCCATAAAAATTCCCTTTCGTGCTTATCAGGATCAGAAATGTTGAAAACCGGCGTGCTCCGGCAGCGTTAATATATGATCATTTTCCTGCAGCAGTACATCCTCTCCGTTATGGGTAATGACTTTACCTATACGGGCAATACCGGAAAATTCATCACGTAACGCTTCCGCTTCTTTACGCCGCGCCGCCGGTATGGTGAATAACAACTGGTAATCATCGCCACCGGTAATGCATTGCAGCCAGCGGCTGTCAGTGCGTTCGGCAATGGTTGGAATGGCAGCGGCATCTAATTCCAGGGTGACGCCGGAGGCGCGGGCAATATGCCCGGCGTCCTGTAATAAACCGTCGGAAATATCCATGCAGCTGCTGGCCAGGTCACGCAGTTTCATACCCAGCGGCGTCTGCACCTGCGGAAAATAATAATGCCGTGCCAGGCCACTGAATTGCGCCGGATTTTCCAGCACTTGTGGCAACGCCAGTGCACCACGGCCAATGGTATCGGACACCCAGACATCATCGCCCGCCTGTGCTCCTGCGCGTGTAAGTGCGGAGCCTGCCGGTACCCAGCCCTGAACCTGAATGCTGATAACAAGACAGGGGCCGGAGGTGGTGTCGCCACCGAGTAAATCGAGATCCAGTACGTGGGCAGCCTCGCGCAAACCGCTGGCAAAATCAGCCAGCCATTTATGCTCTGCATTGGGTAAGGTGAGCGCCAGATGAAAGCCCTGCGGCTCAGCACCCATGGCGGCCAGATCGGAGGCGGCACAACGCAGCGCGCGCTGGGCAATTAAATGGGCAGGAGCAGTCGCCGGAAAATGCACATCGGCCACCTGGGTGTCGATGCTTTGCAGCAGGTCACAACCGGCGGGCGGCATAACGATGGAGGCATCGTCACCCACGCCCAGACGGGTGTGTTTATTGCGCGGAAAACCGGAGGCAAAAAATTCGCGGATAAGAGCGAATTCACCGGAGCCAGTTGCTTTGCTCATGGCAGCCTCCGTTTAACGATCAGTCGCGGGCAGCGCGTGGTCCGCGGATTTCAACGCTGCGTTCACGCTGGGCCAGTTTATCCAGAACACCGTTGATAAACTTATGACCGTCGGTAGCACCGAAGGTTTTGGCCAGCTCAATCGCTTCGTTAATCACGACTTTATAAGGCACGTCGATGCGGCGCAGCATTTCGAAAGCACCAAGGCGCACAATCGCCAGTTCGACCGGTGTCATTTCGTCCATGCGGCGGTCGAGCAGCGGTGCTACTTTTTCGTCAAGCAGGGTTTTCTCGCGGGGCACTCCGTGCAGAATGTCGTGGAAATATTCCAGATCCACCTTGCTCATGTCGTTATCGGTGCGGAATTCAGCCTCAATCTGAGACAGATCCGCGCCTGCCAGTTGCCACTGGTACAGAGCCTGAACAGCGTAATGGCGAGCCTTGCGACGGGCTGCCGGGCTGGCTTTCTGATTGCCGGAAGTGCGGGACATGAAAATCAGGCCTCCATGGCTTTCAGCAGGGCAACCATTTCGAAGGCAGACATGGCTGCTTCTTCGCCCTTGTTACCGGCTTTGGTACCGGAACGTTCGATCGCCTGTTCGATGGTATCGACGGTCAGTACACCGAAGGAAACCGGAATACCGAATTCCAGAGAGACAGAGCTCAGACCTTTCACACATTCACCGGCCACGTATTCGAAATGCGGTGTACCGCCACGGATAACCGCACCCAGTGCGATGATGGCGTCGAATTTATCGGTCGCTGCGGTTTTCTGCACAACCAGTGGAATCTCGAAAGCACCCGGCGCACGGATGATGGTGATGTTTTCTTCGTCCACGCCGTGACGCAGCAGCGAATCCACCGCACCTTCCAGCAGGCTTTCAACAACAAAGGCATTCCAGCGGCCAACTACGATGGCGTATTTGCCGTCGTTCGGGGTCAGGTTCCCCTCAATGGTATTAATGTGTTTCATGGTCTTTATCCATTCATTCGTTAAAAGGGATGTACTCGACAATTTCCAGATCGAAGCCGGAAATGCCGCTGTATTTCATTTCGGAGCTGAGCAGGCGCATTTTCTGCACGCCCAGTTCACGCAGAATCTGTGAGCCGGTACCAATGGTTAAAAAGGCGCCGGAGCTGTCTTTATTCGGGCTGCGCAGCGGACGCGCACGGCCGAAGAAATCATCCAGACTGTCGCTCACGCATTCGCTCTGACCGGCGGACAACAGCACCAGTGCACCTTTGCCTTCTTCGGCAATACGGCTCAGTGCCTGGGTCGATGACCAGCTGTCGGATTCCGGTTTGCGCAGACCCAGTACGTCGCGCAGCATATTGTTGGTCTGCACGCGGATCAGGGTGGGTTCGTCAGCGCGGATATCGCCCATGGTCAGTGCCAGGTGCGTTTCGTTCTGAATCGTGTCGCGGAAGGTGTGCAGGGTGAATTCACCGAATTCGGTGTGCACGCTGTCGCGGCTGATCACTTCCACGGTTTTTTCGTTGGCGATGCGGTAGTGAATCAGATCGGCGATGGTGCCGATTTTCAGGTTATGTTTGGCGGCAAACACTTCCAGATCCGGACGGCGGGCCATGGTGCCGTCGGCATTCATCACTTCGACGATGGCAGCGGCCGGAATCAGGCCCGCCAGACGCGCCAGATCGCAACCGGCTTCGGTATGACCGGCACGGCTTAATACACCGCCGGGACGGGCGCGCAGCGGGAATATATGGCCAGGCTGCACGATATCTTCCGGCTTGGTGTAGGAGTCAACGGCGACACGGATAGTGTGCGCACGGTCAGCCGCGGAAATACCGGTGGTCACACCTTCGGCCGCTTCAATAGAGACGGTAAAAGGCGTGGAAAATTTTGCACCGTTACCGGTTACCATGGCCGGCAGGCCGAGGTAATCACAACGCTCACCGGTTAAGGTCAGGCAGATTAAACCGCGCGCTTCGCTGGCCATAAAGTTGATGATTTCCGGCGTTACTTTTTCGGCGGCAACAATAATGTCGCCTTCGTTTTCGCGGTCTTCATCATCCATCAGGATGACCATTTTGCCCTGGCGGATATCGGCGATAATGTCTTCGATTTTATTCAGTGCCATGTGTTCAGCCTGTTATTTCCAGAATCCGTTTTGCGCCAGAAACGCCTGGCTGATGCCAGTGTCCGGTGCCTGTTCGGCGCTGTTGTCCGGGCGCAGTAACTGCTCCAGATAACGCGCAATAATATCGACTTCCAGGTGTACCTCACTGCCCGGTTGCAGACCGATTAACGTGGTCTGCTGGGCGGTGTGCGGCACGATATTCAGTTCAAAGCCGTCGGCGCTTAATGCATTGGCGGTGAGGCTGACGCCATCAACCGTAACCGAGCCTTTGGCAGCGATGTATTTACGCAATGCCGCCGGTGCTTCAATGGTAAAGCGGATCGAGCGTGCATCGGCGCTGCGTTTTTTCACGATGCCGACGCCGTCAACATGGCCGGTAACCAGATGGCCACCCATGCGCGTGGTCGGCAGCATGGCTTTTTCCAGATTTACTTTGGTGCCCGCGCTCCAGCGCTCAATGTGGGTGTGCGCCAGTGATTCGCGTGACACATCGGCAATAAAGCCATTACCGGGCAGACCAACCACGGTCAGACAGACGCCGTTGGTGGCAATGCTGTCGCCGAGTTTTACATCGGCCAGATCGAGTGTGCCGCTGTTGATCTGCAGCGTCAGGTCGCCCTGTTGGTTTTTAACCGCGGCTACGGTGCCGATGGCTTCAATAATTCCGGTAAACATGGACTTTCCGTCACTCTCTTAATGCGCTGCCGGCTCGCGGCAGGGCTCTGTTATGCGTCTGGTGTCAGCACCAGTTTTAAATCGCCACCGACCATGCGTACATCCTGCCAGCGCCAGCGCAGCTGCTGCTCCATACGCTCAAGCCCTAAGGATAGCAGCGGTCGCGCCTCACTCCCGAGGATAGTCGGTGCACAGTAGAGCACCAGCTCGTTGATCAGTCCGGCGGCGGCAAAGGCCCCCGCCAGCTGGGCGCCGCTTTCCAGCAGTACTTCGTTGCAGCCACGCTCGCCCAGTTCCGCCAGCAGCGCCGGCAGATCGACTTTATTCGCCATGGTCAGCGGTGCCTGCCAGATGCTGAGTGTGCCCAGCGACTCAGCGCGGCTTACTTTGCAGCGCGCCGCATCGGCAACCGCCAGCAGGATATCGCCGGGCAGGGAGAATATCTGTTCGTTGCCGCTCAGCCGTTGCTGTCCGTCAATGATCACCCGTAATGGCTGGCGCCACAGACGTTGTTCCTGTTCGATGCCGGTCTCAGCCGGGCGTACGGTCATCGATGGGTTATCGGTTAATACTGAACCTGCGCCGGTAATTACCGCGCAGCTTTGCGCGCGCAGGCGCTGGACATCGGCACGGGCTGCAGCGCCTGTGATCCACTGGCTTTCACCACTGGCCATGGCGGTACGGCCATCCAGGCTTTGCGCTAATTTGGCGCGAACCCAGGGCATACCGCTGCGCATACGCTGCATAAAACCTTTGTTCAGGTCGATGGCCTGAGCTTCAAGGCAGGGAGTAATCACCTCGATACCGGCATCGCGCAGCAGGTTGTAGCCACGTCCGGCAACCAGCGGGTTAGGGTCAGAACAGGCGCCGACTACCCGTGCCACACCGGCCTTAATCAGGCCTTCGGCGCAGGGTGGGGTGCGGCCATGGTGGCTGCAGGGTTCGAGGGTGACGTAGGCGGTGGCACCGCGGGCGTTATCGCCGGCCATGCGCAGGGCATGCACTTCGGCATGGGGCTCGCCGGCTTTCTGATGCCAGCCTTCACCGACGATTTCGCCGTTATTCACAATCACGCAGCCGACGCGCGGATTCGGGCTGGTGGAGTAACGCCCGAGTTCGGCCAGCTGCAGAGCACGGGCCATATAAAATTCGTGGTTCATGCTTCTTCTTCCTTACTGTCAGCGAGAGGGCTTAACGGTGAGGAGATGCGCTCGATTTCGGCACGGAATTCATCCAGATCCTGGAAGCTGCGGTATACCGAGGCAAAGCGTACATAGGCCACCTGATCGAGCTGACGCAGTTCGGCCATCACGCATTCACCCAGAATACGGCTGGGGACTTCGCGTTCGCCGGTGGCGCGCAGTTTTTGTTTGATACGGACGATGGCGGCTTCAACGTCTTCGACACTGACCGGGCGCTTTTCCAGCGCGCGGTGAATACCGGAACGGAGTTTGTCTTCGTTGAAGGGTTCGCGTGTACCGTCCTGTTTGATGATGCGTGGCATCACCAGTTCGGCACTTTCGAAGGTGGTAAAGCGTTCACCACAGCTGATGCATTCCCGTCGGCGTCGGATTTGCTCACCATCGGCAACCAGGCGTGAATCAATAACTTTGGTTTCCGGGTGAGTACAGAACGGGCAATACATAACTGGTAAAGAGCGACTCAGGTGAGCTTAAAGAGGGCGGATTCTAAAGGATTTGCGCTGGCGGCGCCAGAGGCCGGGCGCTTTCCGGATATACAGACAGCCGCCGGGTTAACGGCGGCTGTCTGTATGCAACGCTTAAGGCAGGGCTTAAGCGCGCTGCGGGTTTTTGATCTGATCGGCGAGCATGCCGTCTTTACCCAGCAGTTTCTCGCGCCAGTCGTCCAACAGCTGCACGGTATCGTGGTCGTTCGGGTGGAAGCCTGGCTTAAAGAAGTCCAGATACTGCGGCAGCAGTTTCGGGAACAGGCCTTTCGGGCTCCACAGATACCAGAAACCCTTCAGGTTGTTCCAGACATCAAACAGCTTGCGGTCGGCCCAGAGCATGCGGATATGGCCGATGCCCACCACGGTAAAGAAGAAGAAGGTAACAATCAGCATGGTCAGTACGCGGGTGAAGTAGCCACCACCGACCAGGTTGTACACATCGTAGGCCACAATTTTGTGTTCGTTTTCTTCCAGCGCGTGCCACATCCACAGCTTCAGTGCTTCCGGGTCCTGAATGTTGGCCTGATGCGATGGGTCACGCAGCAGCTGTTCAGCCAGAATCGCGGTGTAGTGCTCCAGCGCCACGGTAATGGCCAGCTGGATTTTCTTTGGCAGGGTTTTACGCGCAAAGCGCAGCAGAATACCGAGGTCGCGGTCGAGATTGTTGGCCGGGAAACCGTGTTTTTCGGCCAGATCGTTAAAGGCTTTGTGTTCTTTGCTGTGCATTGCTTCCTGACCGATAAAGCCGGATACCTGGGCTTTCAGCAGCGGGTCGGTGATGTCTTTGCGGTAGTTGCGCACAGAGTCAACGAAGAAGGTTTCACCTTCCGGAAACAGGGTCGACAGCGTAGACCAGAAGGTGGTCAGAAACGGGCTGTCTTTGTACCAGTAGCGTTTGGTGTCATCTGCGAATTCGAAGTCCATACGACGTGGCGGGATGTTAGCCTTGGCTCCGGCAGTCTGACGGACAGTGCCAGCATCGGCAGTGCTTGCATGAGTCATAACTGATTCCTTTGATACTTTTATTGTTGTTCGGATGTTCGGGCCTGTCGGCAGGCCCTGATCAATGTCAGCGTATTAAACGCCTGCGGGTCGGAGGGTTGAAGGTAGCAATCGGTCAATATTTAACAGGGGGGGCTGGTGCGGGTCAGACAGGATATTTGACTGTTCTGGCAGAAAATCACCCTGAGTTGTCCGGGCTGTGGATGAAAGGCGCAGAACGGCTCTTTTCAGCGTTATTTACACCATCTTCTGGTACAGCTGTCTGGATTGTTCCCGGGTTCAAATCAGCCAATGACGGTTTTGACCGAGATACGGCACAAACGCCCCGCATCCTGTTTTATCAGTTAGCGGCGGAGGTCAGGTCGGGATGGCTCTGAAACAGGCGTTCCAGATGGACGTCCAGAGCGTCGGTATGGGTCTGGTAGTCTTCGATATGGCCCCAGCTCATAAAAATACTGGAGTTAAAGCCCTGACTGATGTCGTTGAAATAGACACAGGTTTTGCCAAACACCGCTACCACCCAGAAACCACAGCCTTCATCGCCCCAGGGATGCTGTTGCCAGAGTTCCGGTAATGGCAGCCGGATCAGTTGCCAGATCTGGTGCAGGGCGGGGTCCATCTGTTGCTCGGCATGACGAAGCATGGCGGCCAGGTGCCGTTCGGTTACCGGAGTCCAGTGCTTGCTCATGATATGGCATCTCTCTGTGGATAACGGATACAGCAAGGTGCTGCCTGCTTATGTAGCACCCTATGACAAAGCTGTGACAGACAGATGACAGTGTTATGTGCTTAATCGGTATCCAGCGGAGGTAACTGCAGCAGGGCATCATTGATTTGCCGGGCCAGTGCCGGTTGCTCCTGCAACAGGGTATAGGCGATATACAGACCGAAAGGCTGTACCAATTCGGGCTGCTCCGTAAACAGCGTGACCGGCAGCCCCTGACGGCGGATTTCTTCCAGCATCACCCGGCGCGCCACAAAGGCGGCACTGACGCGCCCGTCAGTAAGCAGGCTGATCAGATCAGCGGCCTGATGCACGGTATGCAGCGGACCGCATCCCTGCTGTTCCAGCCAATACTGGGTGTTGGTATTAATGATGGTCGCTGTCGGGCTTTGGCACAGTCCGGGCTTTTTGCCGGCAAAGTAAAACCAGCTCCAGCGGTTGAGCATCAATGGTCCGAAAAAGTGTGCGTGTTCGCTGCGCTTATTGTTTGGTGAGGCGAGAAAAAAACCGTCGACATCACCAGCCTCCAGCTCCGCCAGCGCACGACCGTAATTGGGAACGGGCACAATGCGAAACTCCACTCCGGCGCGGGTCAGCAGCTGTTGCAGGCGGGCAAGCGCTATGCCGTCAGCCTGGCCCTCAGCATTGATGTAGGTATAGGGAGGGAAGTGCGGCATCGCCAGGGTTAACGGACGGGCCTGCGCCGGATGACCACAGAGCAACAGCAGCAACAGGCAGGGGATCAGAGCCGGTAGTGGCATGGCATAGATGTCTCGTAATCTGAATTCGTACTTTAAGCTTAGGTCAGGCTGTTGCCCGTGCCGTTTCTGTTGTCGGTAAAGAGCGGTTTTGTTTTATAAAAGTCACATATGGCACCCCTTACTCAGGGCAGAAGAGGCATAACAGCAGAATAAAAAAAACCGCCGGGTGCAGGCACCGGGCGGTTTGTTTACAGCGGAAGTATCAGTCGGGGCTTATTTGTAAACCGGGAACTGTTCGCACAGGGCAACAACCTTGGCTTTTACTTCGGCTTCAACGGCGTCGGAGTTGCCGTTTTCCAGACCGTTCAGTACATCACAGATCCAGCCAGCCAGTTCCGTTGCCTGAGCTTCTTTGAAACCGCGGCTGGTGATGGCCGGAGAACCGATACGCAGACCAGAGGTTACGAACGGAGAGCGTGGGTCGTTCGGTACTGAGTTTTTGTTCACAGTGATGTTGGCGCGACCCAGAGCGGCGTCAGCGTCTTTACCTGTGTACTCTTTACCGATCAGGTCAACCAGGAACAGGTGGTCATCGGTGCCACCGGATACCACGTTGATACCGCGTTCGATAAAGGTTTTGGCCATGGCCTGAGCGTTCTTAACTACCTGCGCCTGATAAGCTTTGTACTCGTCAGACATCGCTTCTTTGAAGCACACCGCTTTGGCCGCGATAACGTGCATCAGCGGGCCGCCCTGGGATTCAGGGAATACCGCGAAGTTCAGCTTCTTGTTCAGCTCTTCGTCTTCGTTGGCCAGAATCAGGCCACCACGCGGACCGCGCAGGGTTTTGTGAGTGGTGGTGGTTACCACGTCGGCAATGCCAACCGGAGACGGGTAAACGCCAGCGGCGATCAGGCCGGCAACGTGGGCCATATCAACGAACAGGTAAGCGCCCACTTCGTCGGCGATGGTGCGGAAACGCGCCCAGTCAACCACGCGGCTGTAAGCAGAGAAGCCAGCGACGATCATTTTTGGCTTGTGTTCACGTGCCAGACGCTCAACTTCGGCGTAATCGATTTCGCCGGTTTCCGGGTTCAGACCGTACTGAACAGCGTTATAAACGCGGCCAGAGAAAGATACAGACGCACCGTGAGTCAGGTGACCACCGTGTGCCAGGCTCATACCCAGAATGGTATCGCCAGGCTGACACAGAGCGAAGTAAACCGCCGCGTTCGCCTGAGAACCTGAGTGTGGCTGCACGTTGGCGTAGCCTGCACCGAACAGTTCTTTGGCGCGGTCGATGGCCAGTTGTTCGATCACGTCAACGTGCTCACAACCACCGTAGTAACGCTTGCCCGGATAACCTTCGGCGTATTTGTTGGTCAGCTGGGAGCCCTGAGCTTCCATTACCCGTGGGCTGGTGTAGTTTTCGGAGGCGATCAGCTCAATGTGATGCTCCTGACGGGCATCTTCGGCTTTCATCGCTGACCACAGTTCCGGGTCAAAATCCGCTATGTTCATATCACGGCTAAACATCAGAGCTTCCTCACACAGGGTGGTAGAAAAGGGGGTTAAAATCAGAAGGGCGGCATTCTAGCGCAAACTGCGCCGTCTGGCACTTGAGAAGGTGTCATTATCGGCGTGAACTGCGCTCATCTGAGTAAGGAAAAATGTGACCATATGGTCAGAAAAACGCCCTAACAACGCGGTTACAACAACTTATTACATCGTTTAACGGAAAAGCTTCGCGGCTGTTCCATACTCAAGGCTTCACTGATCATGGTACATCTCTGATGCGTGCTGGTTTCCCCCTGATTCTGCTTTGTTGGCTGCTGAGCGCCTGCTCCGGTCCCGGTAATGAATACGCCGGCGAACTGGTCAGCGACAGCAATCCACAGAACAATACCCCGGATAAAACTCCGACAGATGGTAATGGGGCTGCGGCCTGTGCGGCGGAGCTGGAACGTTTCAATGCTGAATTATGGGCGCCCGTACTGGCGCCATCCTGTATGCAGTGCCACCAGACTGGTGGCATTGCGGCTGAGTCCGGACTGGTGCTGAAGCCCGCCTCCGTGAGCTCTTATCTGGCTGATAATCTCAGCGCAGTAAATACTTACATCGCCTCTGAGTCTGGTCTGGCCAATATAGAAGCCAAGCCGCTGGCGCAGGTCGTGCACGGTGGCGGGCGGGTGTTTGCTGCGGGTTCTGCGGCTCATCAGGCGCTGCAGGGCTGGCTTGCCGGCCCGGTTGCCAGCTGCAGTGACGGTGATGGCAGCGATGGCAGTGTCAGTCTGTCGGCGTTCTGGGACGAGGCCGTCTTGCTGGATAACAACGCTACGCTGCGTAAGGCGGCACTGCTGTTTGCCGGACGCCTGCCAACAGCCGCAGAGCAGGCTTCGATTGCTGATGGTACCGAAGTCAGCCTGCGCAATGCGATCCGCTACTTAATGAGCGGTGAGCACTTCAGTAATTTCCTGATGGAAAGCGCGAATGACCGCTTACTCACCAATAAATTCGCCAACAACCGCACGCCGGGGCTGGATCTGCTGTATGAAGGCGGACGCTTCACCTATATCGAATCCCGTCTGGCACCGCTGCAGCAGGCGATCAACGATGCCACCACTGATGAACAGCGTCAGGCCGCCAATGAAGCCTTTGGTTTTGCCTGGGCCAATACCAACAGGGCCGTGGCCACCGCACCGCTACAGCTGATTAATTATGTCGTCACCCACGACCGCCCCTACAGCGAAGTGCTGACCGCCACCTATCTGATGGTGAACCCGTTTTCCAACGACGTGTATCACACCGGTATCAGTTTCCCGGATGCCAATGATCCGGACGACTGGCGCCCGGCACAGATTATCGATGGCTATGCCGGTGGGCCATTGCCCCAGGCCGGTCTGCTCAGCTCACAGATGTTTCTGGCGCGTTATCCCTCAACCGATACCAACCGCAACCGCGCGCGGGCGCGCTGGGCGTATTACTTTTTCCTGAATGTGGATATCGAAGGGCTGGCGCTGCGCTCTATGGACCCGGCTGATCTGGCCGATACCAACAACCCGACGCTGAATAATCCATCCTGCGCTGTCTGCCACGAAATGATGGACCCGGTGGCCGGCGCTTTTCAGAACTATGGCGACAACGGCCATTACCGTGATGCCTGGGATGGTGATGACTCACTGCCGGACACCTACAAAGCCGGCAGTCTCTATCAGCAGGGTGATCTCTGGTACCGCGATATGCGCGCACCGGGCTTTGCCGGGCAGATATTGCCGGCTGCCAATAATGACAACAGCCTGCAGTGGCTGGCGCAGCAGATGGTGGCCGATGAGCGCTTTGCTTCAGGTACGGTCGCCTTCTGGTGGCCGGCGGTCTTTGGGCGTGAGTTGTTGCCACAACCAACCGAACCGAGCGACGTCGATTACGCCGACAAGCTGGCCCGTTACAGCGAACAGCAGCGTATGCTTGGTGAGCTGGCCGCTGCTTTCCGCAGTGGTGGCTATCAGCTGAAAGATCTGCTGGCCGATATGGCAATGAGCCCGGTGTTCCGCGCCTCGCACGCACCGGCAACGGCGTATTACGGCGATATGGGCGCCGGTCAGCTGCTCAGCGCCGAGCAGCTGAGCCGTAAGATTCAGGCGGTGAGTGGTGGCCTCTGGCATCACACCTGGGATGAAAACTATGACCTGCTGGCGCGGGATTATTATGGCCTGTATGGCGGTATCGACAGCGATACCGTGGTGCAGCGCGGGCAAAGCCTGAACACCCTGATGTATGCCGTGGCCGGTCGTATGTCGCAGGAAATGGTGTGCCAGCGGGTGGTGGCCGAATTTGAATTACCTAAAGCACAGCGCACACTGTTTACGCTGGTGGAGATGACCGATACCCCGGCCAACGCTCCGGCACAGGTACAGGCGCAGGTTAACCGGCTGATTGAGGTGATCTGGGGCGATCCGCTGACCGATCTGGCGGTGGAGCAGAACAGTACCTACAACCTGTTTAACGAAGTCTGGAGTGAGCGGGTGGCCAATGCGCCCAGCGACTGGCTTTACCACAACGACACCAGCGATGATCAGCAGGACGAGTTCTGTCTGCTCGACTGGGACAACGATGCGGCCCTGAAACAGGACCCGAACCACACCCTGCGCAGCTGGATGGCTGTGCTGACGTATCTGCTCAGTGATTTCAGGATGCTTTATGAATAATGGGATGAATCGCCGCCGTTTCCTGCAGTTGCTGGTTGCTTCCGGTCTGGCTGCCGGTCTTCCGGTGTCACTGCGCGCGCGTGCGGCAGAGGGTAATTTCACGCCTTACAGCGGCCCGTTTTTTGTCAGTATCGAGGCTGGCGGCGGCTGGGATGTGACCAGTTTCTGCGATCCGAAAGCCAATCCGGCGATCAATCACTGGGCCAGTACTCAGGGCGTGCAAACCATCAGCGGCAGCTCTGTTACCTACGCGCCCTTTGCCCACAATCAGCGCTTCTTCAGCAACCTGCATCCCCACATGCTGGTGGTCAACGGTATTGATGCCCAGACCAACGCGCATCAGGCCGGCCAGCGTTACAACTGGAGTGGCCGGCTGGCGGAAGGTTATCCGTCGTTTGCGGCGCTGGCAGCGGCGGTGTATGGCGCCGGACTGCCGCTGGCATATCTCAGTAATGGCGGTTACAACCAGACGGCAGGAGTCATCAATTACACCCTGATGCAGGACCCCGGTGCGCTTAATAAGCTGGTGTATCAGGATCAGTTTCTCGACGGCGGCAGCGGTTGGGATGCGGCAAAGTATTTTCATCGTCAGAGCACACGCGACATTATCAACCGCCACCGTGCGGAACGTCTGGCGCGGTTGCAGGCCGCACAGCCGCATATGGCGTCGCGAATGCAGGCAGCGCTGAATCAGTTTGCGGCGGCCAAAGATGGCCAGCAATTGCTGGAATTGTTGGCGCAGTACGTGCCCCAGACCCTGGTCGATTACACCGATGCTGATGGTTACTGGAACCCCTTGTTACGCCAGGCGCAGATTGCACTGGCGGCGTATCAGTCGGGGTTATGTGTCAGCACCGATCTGGTGGCCTGGGGTTTTGATACTCACGCTAATCACGATGCTGATCATGCGGCGGCACTGATGCGTCTGCAGAATGGTGTGGAATACCTCTGGGCGGAAGCCGGGCGGCTGGGTATCGACGATAAGCTGGTGGTGATGATCAGCTCTGACTTTGCCCGTACACCGGGCTATAACGACGGCAATGGTAAAGACCACTGGCCAATCGGCAGCACGATTTTTATGAGTAAGAATGCCAGCTGGGCAAACCGCAGTGTCGGCTTAACCACTGCCACGCATGAAGCTCAGACCGTTAATGCCCAAACACTGGCTCCGGACAGCAACGGCATTTTGCTGCAGCCCAAGCATATACAGCAGGCAATGCGCGAGCTGGCGGGAATTGCCGGGCACGAGCTGAGCCAGCGTTTTCCGCTGAATGCGGAGTCGGTCAATCTGTTTGGTCTGCTCTGACGATGGCAGGTTTAACCGACAGCTGGCCAGGGGGCGGCTGCCTCGCAGCAGTTACGACCGTGGGCTTTGGCGCGGTATAAGGCTTCGTCGGCGCGGCTCAGTAAGGTCTGAACCGAATCACCGCTACCTTCAAACTGACTGATACCGGCCGAGACTGTGATGCGCAGCTGCTGCTCTTCCGGCATGGTGTAAATGCTTTGCAGGGTCAGCTGTTCGCGCAGGCGGTTTCCCAGATTCATGGCGTCGGGCAGGCGGGTTTCCGGCAGCAGAACTACAAACTCCTCACCGCCCAGCCGGGCAAAAAAGTCGATTTTACGCAGGCCGCTTTCATAGAAACGGGCAAAAAACTGCAGCACCTGATCGCCGGCATGATGGCCAAACTGGTCGTTTACCTGTTTGAAGTAGTCAATATCGAGCAGCATCAGGCACAGCGGATGCTGATAGCGCTGGGCGCGCGCCAGTTCTTCTCCGGCGCGGGCAAAAAAGTGGCGACGGTTGGCGACGCTGGTCAGCACATCGGTATTGGCGACGTCGTTGAGTTCTTCCAGTGCGGTGCGCAGGCGCGCTTCGGTATCTTTCAGCTCGGTGATATTGGTGCCGATAAGGACCAGATGATCATCGATGGTGACCTGGGTAATTTTCAGCCACTCACCATTGAACAGGTCGGATTCAAAAGTGCGAACCGGGTCCAGACGCTGGCGGCTTTCCACATCGCTGACCCACTGTTCGAAGTCTTCACTGTCTATACGCACGCCAAGGCCGTTGTTGTAGGCATTACGCATCAGCTCCCGGTGCGTCAGCCCCGTGGCCTGCTGACGGCTGAGACCGAACACATTAGCCATATTGGCGTTGCAGTAGAGCAGTTGATTGTTGCTGTCGAAGACACCAAAAGCGTTGGGTGTTTCATCCAGCAGGCGGTAAAGAAGGTCGTTGATCTGGCTGTTCATAGAGCAGACCTCTGCGTGTTTGCAGGCGCTGGAGAGCAGTATAGACAACGGCTGACAGCCAGTAATGTCTGGCGTTTATTTGTTCCGTGACAGATGTAGCAGGCCAGGCCCTAGTAACGGTAAAGAATACCGGCGCTGAGTAGCTGATAATTCACCAATGCCGGTGCTTCAGGCGCTTTGCTGCCATCCGGTCCCCAGGATTCACGGCTGCGGTAATTCTGTCCGCTGATGCTGAACTGCAGTGCCTGAGACCAGAGCAGGTCTACACCCAGTTCAAGGGTTATGGCGCCGTAAGCGGATAAACGCGCATCATTACTTTGCGCATTGCCACTGGCGGTACTGGCCAGAGAGTAGAAGTCAGCGGCCTGCTGGCGGTAAAGGCGGCTGCCCAGCGAGGCGCGCCAATAGCGTCCGAGGTTCTGATACCAGCGCAGCTCCAGCGTGTGGGAATCCACGCCCCAGCTGTCGTGATAAAAGCGGTAATTCCAGTGAGCCGCACCATCCCAGGGCTTCATAAAAAACCGGTACATCAGGCTCAGGGTCTGGGCATCGCGGTTATCCGGGCGCAGATCGATATTGCGGTATGGGTCGGATAAATAGCCGCTGCTCTGACTGTAGCCCAGGGTCAGTTGCAGCAGTTCGTATTTATTCAGAATCTGGCTGATACCCAGATAACCTTCCTGACGCTTTCGGCTCTGGTCATCCGCCAGTTGGCGGTTGACCGAGAGGCTGCTGTCACTGGGGTTCAGGCGGTCGTCAGACTGGCTGATACCGGCATTTAGGGTCGTCATTCCTGACCAGAGCTCAAGGCTGCCGGCCAGATTCCAGGCCAGCGCCTGATAGTCATTTTCGCCGGAGTAATACAGCCCGCCACCGAGCGTGCTGTTGCTGAAATAACGGGTCAGCTGCAGTTGTGCATCCTGTCTGCTTTCGTCGATGGAGGCGCCGCTCATGATCACTTCGCTCTGACCGCTGCTGTTTTCAAAGGTCTGCAGAGGTGAGGCACCGCTCAGCGTTTCGTAGCTGCCCTGCATATTCAGCAGCCACTGGCCGGCGACGGGGGTTTGCCATTGCAGTTGCTGCACAGAAATCTGATAGCGTTCTGTGGAACCGCTGGCCACCCGGTTAGCAGGCATATCGTTTTCCTGATACTGGCTCACGCGGTATTGCAGCTGTGCTTCCTGTGGCGGTGCAAGTGCATGAACAGGTGCCACTGCGGCCAGAGCCAGAAGTGCGCTTTTAGCTCTGGGTTTCATAAGGTTGCAGTAGTTGCAGGAATTGTTGTTGGGGAAGCGGTTTACTGAACAGGAAACCCTGAACCTCTTCACAGCGGGCAGAAATTAAAAAATCCAGTTGCTCACGGGTTTCTACCCCTTCGGCAATAATGCCCATACCCAGGTTGTGCGCCATGGCAATAATAGTGCGGGTAATCTGAGCATCATCGGAGTTGTCGGGTAAATTCTGAATAAAACTGCGGTCAATTTTCAGGGTATCGACCGGGAACTGCTTCAGGTAATTCAGTGAAGAATAGCCGGTGCCGAAATCATCGATAGCTGTGCGTACACCGAGTTTGCGTAAACCATCGAGTGCTTCCAGCGTGTGTTCAATATCATCGATCAGGATACTTTCGGTCAGCTCCAGTTCCAGCTGGTCGGGGCGTATACCGGCCTTGAAAATAGCGTCTTTTACAATCTGCAGGAAATCATCCTGCTTAAACTGACGGGCGGATACATTGACGGCGATGCGTTGCAGTTCCAGTCCGTTTTTCTGCCAGTCTGAGAAATGCTGACAAGCCTGTTCCAGCACCCACTGGCCGATAGGAACAATCAGGCCGGTATCTTCAATAATGGGAATAAATAATCCGGGGGATATAAGTCCCTTGGTCGGATGGTTCCAGCGTAATAAAGCTTCGGAAGCGACGGCCGTTCCTGTGCCCGACTGGTATTGCGGCTGGTAATAAAGCTCCAGTTCGTTGCGGTTTAAGGCATGGCGCAGATCGTTTTCCAGCTCCAGCAACTCCACCGCTTTCTGATTCATTTTTTCGTTAAAGAACTGCACGTTGTCACGTCCCAGATCTTTGGCGTGATACATCGCCATATCAGAGTTTTTCAGCAGTTCAATAACACTGACGCCATCATGCGGATAAATAGAAATACCAATGCTGGCGCTGATAAAGACTTCGCGCTGACCAAGAATATAAGGACGGTTTAATGCATGCAGAATGCGCTCGGCCACTTTAACGGCGGTATCTGCTGCTTTTTCGTTATCCGTCTGCTCGCCAAGGGCAACCGTAAATTCATCCCCACCGATGCGGCAGACCAGATCCTGCTTCTTGGTGCAATTCCGCAGGCGTTGAGCGACCTGTTTTAATACCTGATCACCGGCCGGGTGTCCCATAGAGTCATTAATCGGTTTAAAGCGGTCGAGGTCGATAAATAACAGTGCAACACACTGATCATGGCGTGCGGCGGTTTTCAGTAATACGTCCAGACGTTCGTGCATCTGGCTGCGGTTGGGCAGGCCGGTTAACGGATCGAAATAAGCCAGTTTATGAATACGTTCTTCAATCACCTTACGTTCGGTGATGTCAGACATAATAATAATAAGACTCTGAACTTCATGGTCGTGGTCGCGGATCGCACTGACGCCGGCCCAGCCGGTGCGTATTTCTCCGCTGGCACGCTGATAAAAAATCTCGCCCTGCCAGTAGCCTTCAGTAACCAGAGCTTCGCCGATTTCTTCAAAGAAGGTGATGCCATGGCGTTCCGGTGAAATAAGAAAATCCGGTGTACGGCCGATGACTTCTTCATTTTTGTAACCGGTAATGGAACTGAAAGCGCGGTTGATATTGGCAATGTTCAGCGTACGGTCGGTAATTAAGATGGCTTCGTTACTGTTGGCAAATACTTCCCCCGCTAACTGTAATTCGCGCTCGATTTTGCGTGCTTCGCCGACATCGCGCGAGATGCCGAGCATGCCCTGCAGTTCACCTTTGTCATTCCATAACGGGCTGGCCTGCAGTTCGAGTAAAATCTCTTTACCATTTTTACTGGTAGCGACCGCGTCTTTACGGATCATCACATTACGCGATTGGGCATTGGCCGGATCAAGCAGTGCCTGTTGAATCTCGTGGTGCATGGCCCGGAACAGGGTACGGATATCCCGGCGTTTAAAAATAGCACCGACACCTTCACGCAATAATTCATCCGGTTTATAACCAAGAATACGTTCTACCGACGAGCTGACGAAATTAAAATTCAGATCAATATCGGTGGCCCAGATAACGTCGCTCATATTTTCTGCCAGCAGGCGGTAGCGGCGTTCGGATTCGACAATGCGTTCCTGTTTCTCAATATCGCCGGTTACGTCGCGGGCGGTACCGATATAGCGTACAACTTTACCGTTTTTATCCAGTGCGAACGGGGTATCACGGAATTTGAGAATACGCAGGCTGCCGTCGTAGTGGCGGAAGCGGGCAGTAGCTTCGCGCGTGGTGCCCATTTCCAGCGTGCGGTTTTTATTCAGAGCAATCGCCAGCTGGCTTTCTTCTTCCGGTTCGGCATAGCGAATCCAGTCGTCAGCTTCAAGTTGCAGATCGGGCGGATAACCCAGCACTTCACCGATTGTACGGTTGTGGTAAATGACTTTATGAGTGAGTTCCGGAGTCAGCTCAACGACGTAAACCAGATCCGGCATGGCGGCCATCACCTTTGACCAGAAGGCTTCACGCTCACGGGTTTTTTCGTTGGCTTTTTTGCGTTCGGTGACATCCAGAACGGTCATCAGGGCCTGACCCGGAGTGCCGGAGCGCAGGCTGAGGTTGACCCAGAAATCACGCTGCTCGCCGCTGAAGATGCGCAGCGGTAATTCAAACTCGGTGGTGTTCAGTTTCAGATCAACCGCACGTTGCAGAGCAGAGCGCAGTTCGCGACTGCCCTGTACCAGTAAGTGGCTGTAATCCTGCAGCAGTTGCTGGCGGTCGCGGGCTTTGGTCATGCGCACGGCAGCATCATTGATATTCACCAGACGGACGCTTTCCAGCTGACCATCAAAGTGAGAGATATCCAGCAGACAATGGGCAACGCCGGCTTCTTCAAACAGGGCTTTATAGCGTGAACGACTTTCTTCCAGCGCGCTGGTGGCATGTACGGCATCGGTAATATCGCGCAGCAGCCAGACGATGCCGGTAATGCGCCGGCCTTCGTACAGCGGGTTATATCCCTGCTCAAGAATGCGCTGTTCTTCACCAATGCGGACGGTCAGCTGACGGCCGTTATCCTGCAGCAGCTCCAGTTCATCGGCGGTCAGGCCACGGTTCCAGAGCGCCTGTTTGTCAGGCCAGACATCGGCCAGGCTTTCGCCAATAAAGTCGCGCTGGCCGTTCTCAATCAGCAGTGCAGCTCCTTTGGGGTTAACGTAGTTGATCAGGCCAAAAGCATCGGTGGAGATCAGGGCATCATCGATTGACATCAGCACCCGGTCGGCGCGTTGTTCGGTCTGACGGCGGATAATTTCCAGCTCGGCGGCACGGCGCTCCTGACGGCGCAGGAATATCCACAGTATGCCGGCCAGCACCGAGAAAGTTGCCAGTACCACCAGAGGAGGATGAATGCGGCTCCATAACTGGGCCCGGGCGTCTTTAGCAACCGGCAGGGCAATAACATCCCAGTGAGTGAAGGGGATGTTGGTACGGTACAGAATCTGTTGTTCTTCGGTTTTAGTCAGCCTGGGCTGATGGGATGAATCGGCGTAGTAGTGTTCACGGATACCAATGGAGTTATCGCGGGTATCCAGCAGCAACATCTCGAAGCCGGGAAATTCGCCATTGTAAATAATGCTCGACAGCTTGCTGTAGGAACGGCGACTGACAAACATATAGTGATGGCCGCTGGGGGCCTGAAAACGGGTGTAAAAGTAATAGCCGCCTTTGCCACCATAGCGCAGGGAAAACATGCCTTTTTCGCCACCCAGGCTCTGAATGTTGGCATAGATGTCGCGGGTTTCATCGGCGTGCAGCGGCGCGCCCTGATGCATCAGATAATGGCCATCATCATCAAACAGCACAAAGCCGGTCAGGTTGAAGAAGGATTGCTTCATCTCTTGCCAGAGCCGGACGGCAGCCGCTTCGTTGCCACTGGCCGACTGTTCCAGCAAAGAGGCATAGCCATGGCTGAACATGGTGTTTGCGGCCAGCCCGGCCTGTGCCAGCAGGCCGGATTGCTGGACGTAGTTTTCCAGCGTCAGCGCCACTTCTTTACTGAATGCCTGCTGATCATGGTGCCACTGACGATAGCCGTTACCGGCCAACACCAGTGCCAGAAAGACAAAACTGAGCAGAAACAGCGGGAAGTTAATCAGCGTTGAACGGCGCAGGTCGTCCTGGCCGGCCCGCTGTAACAGGCGAAACAGCATGGTTAATGAATCTTATCTTTATTAATCATCATGGCCGAAGTATAGACAGCTTAAGGTGGGATAGGCGACTTAATATGGCGCTGATGACATTTCTGTGACTTTGCCCGCAGCAAATCGTGTGTACAGGCAGAAAAAGCCCGGAGAACGGCCTGTTATGTTGCCATTGGCGACGCTTTTCAGTAGCTTTGCCGCCATCTGATACGAGGTATTTTTCCATGGCACAGTATGTATTCACCATGAACCGTCTGGGCAAGATTGTTCCGCCCAAACGCCAGATTCTGCGTGATATTTCCCTTTCGTTCTTCCCTGGCGCCAAAATCGGCGTGCTGGGTCTGAATGGTTCCGGTAAATCCACCCTGCTGAAAATTATGGCCGGTCTGGATACCGACATTATCGGTGAGGCACGTCCGCAACCTGATCTGAAAATCGGCTATCTGCCCCAGGAACCGGAGCTTGATCCGGCTAAAGACGTTAAAGGTAACGTCGAAGATGGCCTGCGTGAGCTGATTGATGCCCGCGCAGCACTGGATGCCGTGTATGCCGCTTACGCCGAGCCGGATGCCGACTTCGATGCGCTGGCGAAAAAACAGGGGCAGCTGGAAGCCTTTATTGAAGCGGCCGGCGGTCATGATATGGAGCGCCATATGGAAGTTGCCGCCGATGCGCTGCGTCTGCCACCCTGGGACGCCGACGTGACCAAACTGTCCGGTGGTGAGCGCCGCCGCGTGGCATTGTGCCGTCTGCTGATGTCCAAGCCGGATATGCTGTTACTCGACGAACCCACCAACCACCTGGATGCCGAATCCGTGGGCTGGCTGGAGCAGTTCCTGGAAGAGTATCCGGGCACTGTGGTGGCCATTACCCACGACCGTTACTTCCTCGATAACTGTGCGGAATGGATTCTGGAACTGGACCGTGGCCACGGCATTCCGTATCAGGGCAACTACACCACCTGGCTGGAAGCGAAAGAAAAACGCTTAGAGCAGGAAAAGAAACAGGAAGAAGCACACTCCAAAGCCATCAAACATGAGCTGGAGTGGGTTCGTCAGGGGGCTAAGGGCCGTCAGGCGAAGAGCAAGGCGCGTCTGGCCGCGTTTGAGGAAATGAACTCACGCGAATTCCAGACCCGTAACGAAACCAACGAAATCTACATTCCACCCGGCCCGCGTCTGGGCGATAAGGTGATTGAATTCCATAACGTCACCAAGGCCTATGGCGACCGGGTGCTGATCGATGACCTGAGCTTTACCGTACCGCCGGGTGCCATCGTCGGTATCATCGGTGGTAACGGTGCCGGTAAATCGACCCTGTTCCGCATGATTGCCGGTACTGAACAGCCGGATTCCGGCTCAGTGGTGATCGGTGAAACCGTGAAGCTGGCCTTTGTTGAACAGCTGCGTGATGAACTGGACGACAAGAAAACCGTATGGGAATCCATTTCCGACGGTCTGGATATGATCAACATTAACGGTAAAGACTACCCAAGCCGCTCTTACATCGGCCGCTTTAACTTCAAAGGCGGCGATCAGCAGAAGCGTGTTGGTGAACTGTCCGGTGGTGAGCGTGGTCGTCTGCAGCTGGCCTATACCCTGAAACAGGGCGCCAATGTGTTACTGCTGGACGAACCGTCCAACGACCTCGACGTAGAAACCCTGCGTGCGCTGGAAGAAGCGGTACTGGCTTTCCCGGGTGCAGTGATGGTGGTTTCCCACGATCGCTGGTTCCTCGACCGTATTGCCACCCATATTCTGGCTTACGAAGGCGACTCCAAAGTGACTTTCTTTGAAGGTAACTACACCGAGTACGAAGCCGACCGTAAGAAGCGTCTGGGTAATGATGCCGCGCCTAAGCGTATGAAGTACAAGCGTCTGGCGTAAACCGTTGCCGGAAGCCAGCTGCTGTCAGTATCTGGCTTCCGGCGTTCTCTTTCTTTTCTGTCATAAACGTCAGCCCTCTGTTGGTTGCGATATCACTAATCCGGACTAAACCTTTATACATCTGTGGGCATAATGCCCCGGAATATGACAGAGGTAAGTCATGGATTCTCGGCAGTTCAAACGTGTGCATTTCCTTCAGCGGGTTCAGGTTGAAACCGATGGGGAGCGGCTTGAAACCCATTGTCTGGATATCAGTTTGCGTGGTGTGTTACTGGTGCGTCCGGAAAATGTTAACTGGCGCCTGGAGCAGCAACTGGTGGTAACCCTGGTTTTGTCACCGCAGGAAACCATCGAAATGCGCTGCTCGCTGGTGCATATCGACGATGACGTTGTCGGCTGTGCCTGTGATTCGATGGATCTCGACAGTATGACCGCATTGCGCCGTCTGCTGGAGCTTAATCTGGCCGATCCGCAGGCTGTACACCGCGAGCTGGCCGAACTGGTGCGCCCGAGTCCTGCGGACTAGATCCTTCTCCCGGCGAGCCGGGTGACAAGGTATAGTAACGGCCTGTGATCCTGATCAGGCCGTTTTTTTATGTATTTCCCCATCCTCGAAGGTCAGCCCTTTACCCATTCAACCGGCAAAATTGTCTGTGTCGGACGTAACTATGCTGAACACGCCCGTGAACTGAATAACCCCATTCCCAGCCAGCCGATTCTGTTTATCAAACCCGCTGACGCTGCGGTGTCTATGGTGCCATCGTTCCGTATCCCGCAAGGGCAGGGGTCTGTGCACCACGAACTGGAAATCGCAGTGTTGATTGGTCAGCGCTTATGTCACGCCGCTGAAGATGACGTTCCGGCCGCTATTGCCGGTGTGGGCCTTGGGCTGGATCTGACCCTGCGTGATGTGCAGGACGGACTGAAAGTGAAAGGCCAGCCCTGGGAAATCGCCAAGGGCTTTGATGGTGCCTGTCCGCTGAGTGATTTTGTTGCGGCCTCGCGGGTGGAAGACTGGCAGCAGCTGAGTCTGACCCTGGTGCGTAACGGTCAGGTGCAGCAGCAGGGGAACAGCGCCGATATGTTGTTCCCATTGCTGCCGCTGATTGCGCATATGAGCCGGATTTTCACGCTGAATCCGGGCGATATCATTATGACCGGCACCCCGGCTGGTGTTGGACCTCTGCTGCCCGGCGATCAGCTGGAAGCCCGCCTGCAGGACTGGCTCAGTGTGCACTGCAGTGTTGAGGAGATGGGCTGATGGCATCCTGTGATATGCCGGGTCTGACACCGCTGGATCAGGCACTGGAAAGCTTACTGGGCGGTATCGAAACACGGGTCGATAAAGAACCCATCAGGTTGGAGGAGGCACTGGGGCGGGTGCTGGCTGACGATGTCTGCAGCACACTGAATGTCCCTCCGGCAGACAACTCGGCGATGGATGGTTATGCCGTGCGGGCTGCCGATTTAAGTGCCGGTTGCGAATTAACCCTGCTGGGTAAAAGCATGGCGGGCCATCCCTTCAGCGGCAGCGTTGCTCAGGGGGAATGTGTCCGTATTATGACCGGCGCACTGCTGCCTGCCGGAACCGATACCGTGGTCATGCAGGAAAATGCCACCGTACTGGAAAGCGGCCGGATACAGTTTCAGGCTGGCGCGCCGCAAGGCGATAACGTGCGCTATTGCGGCGATGATATCCGTGCAGGGCAGGTGATTCTGCATGCCGGGCGGCGTCTGCGTCCGGCGGACGTTGGCCTGCTGGCCAGTATTGGCATTGCCGGGGTCAGTGTGCGGCCGCGACTGAAGGTTGCATTGCTGGCGACCGGTGATGAGCTGGTGATGCCGGGTGAGCCTTTGGCTGATGGGCAGATTTACCAAAGCAACAGCTTTACCGTGGCGGCTGTTGCCCGACGCCTTGGCTGTGACGTGCTGGATCTGGGCAAAGTTGATGACAACCCCGAAGCACTGCGTCAGGCCTTTATTCAGGCCGACCGTCAGGCCGATGTGGTCATTACCTCTGGCGGTGTATCGGTGGGTGAAGCCGACTACACCAAAGATATTCTCGCCGAGCTTGGCGAAATCAGTTTCTGGAAGCTGGCGATTAAACCGGGTAAGCCCTTTGCCAGCGGCCGTCTGCCCAACAGCGTATTTATCGGCTTGCCCGGTAATCCGGTATCGGCACTGGTGACCATGCATCAGCTGGCGGTGCCGATGCTGCGCAAACTGGCCGGTGAAACGCAGACTGCAGCGCTGCGTCTGCCGGCAGTTGCCGCCAGTGTTATCCGCAAAAGTCCTGGACGTACGGACTTCCAGCGTGGTATCTGGCAACTGAATGAACAGGGCCAGATAGTGGTGCAGCCAACCGGTGGGCAAAGCTCCGGTGTGCTCAGTTCGATGAGTCAGGCTAATTGCTACATCGTATTGGAGCAGATGCGTGGCCGGGTCGAAGAAGGTGAGAACGTTATGATCGAACCTTTTGATGCTTTACTGGGATAGTGTTGTTCAGCAGCCGGTGGAACTCTCATGAGTCGTCTCCGTCCTACGCCGCTTACTGCACTTAACCTGATGAAGAGTAATTTATGATCCCGACAATCCGCCGGGTCGCAGCGACCCCTTTCACAGTGGGCCTGATGGCCTTTGCTGCTTTGAGCGCCACGTTATCGGCACCCGCCAGTGCAGATGCTCTGCAACAGCAGGCTCAGGCTGTATTTGGCTCAGGGGAGGCGCCACCACGGCAATCCTCAGCCGCCGAATCTGCTCTGGGCCGTGTGCTGTTCTTTGATACCCGTATTGGTCGTGATGGCACCAACTGTGGTACCTGCCATGAACAGAGCAAGGGCGGTGCCGACGGACGCAAAACCGCGCTGGGAGCATTCGGCCGGCAAGTTAAGCGGAATACACCGACCATTGTAGATATCGTGCCGCAGATCAGCATGCACTGGACCGGCGACCGGAAATCTCTGGCGGATCAGGCGATACGCGCACTGACGGCGCCACCGGCCTATGCTCATGCTTCGACCGATGAAGCGCTGGCGGTTATTAAGGCCCTGCCAGATCTGAACGAAGGTTTTAATGCGCTGTACGATGATGGCGTCACCGCCGCCAACTGGGGTAAAGCGTTAAGCGCATATCAGGAGCATCTGGTAACCACCTCGGCTTTCGACCGCTATCTGCAGGGTGACGCTCAGGCTCTGAACGCAGCGCAGAAAGAGGGGTTAAAAACCTTTATCAATACCGGCTGTGCAGGCTGCCATAATGGCCGCTTGCTGGGCGGAACCTCTTACCAGAAGTTTGGCATTGTGGCCGACTACACGCTGTATACCGGCTCGCAGGAAGACATTGGCCGTATGGCATTTACCGGTCAGGAAAGCGACCGCCGGGTATTCAAAGTGCCACCGTTACGTCATGTGGTACAGACCGCACCTTATTTTCACGATGGTTCTGTGGCAGAGCTGAAGGACGCCATCGACATCATGGCAAAAGTGCAGTTAGGGCGAACGCTGAGTGACGATGATAATCAGGCAATTCAGACCTTCCTGCAGGCGGTTACTGCGCCCATGCCGGCTGAGTTGCAACGGCCATAACCGGACGGCCCCGCTGACAGACAATAAAAAACCCTGCATTGGCAGGGTTTTTTATTGCTCTTATAACCGTCGGGGCGGTTAATCAGAACGGTTGTGATTACTTAATGCCAACGATATTAAATGGCTATTGAGAAAAATTCCTTTGTAATCAATATGTCTCATGGTTTTTTTATCAGGAATTTATCGAAAAAGTAAATAAAAACGTAAATTTTATTTGAAGCTGCCAATAAAACTTTACAAAATCTGCCATGTTCTAGAGCGTTTGATCACGCTTAACCTGGTAATGATCGGTGACTCTCGTGCAGCGAAAAACTGTAAGAACCCTCATTAAATGAGAATTTTGCAGCCTAAGTGATAATTTCTCAGACTACTTGATAGATAGGTTTTACATTTCTCATTGGAGTCCAGTCTCTATAGACGATCTGATGAATAGAGTTCAAGGCATCCATTTTGAATGACCCCTCTCATCCACGAAGATGCACCTTTGAGTGAAAATCATGTGGGACGTAGCGGTAGTGTAAATTAAGGCTAGCGCGTATAAATCTCCCATTCGTGTAAAAACTCCCAAGTACCTACCAACAATCAATTTGGCTGAACAAAAATAGGGCTAAAGGACTACTCATCTGGAGTATCACTGACATTCGGTCTCCGGTATTCCTGGAGGCCGAATATCAATTGTATATCTGCGCACGTTGACAATGCCGCTAGATAGGCCGTTTGATTAAGTCTTAGAATGGAGTGCAATGGAATACCCAACAGGGATAACCATCTAGCGTCTCTACTGAGATCAATGCAAGCATAAGGAAGTGCATAATGATGATTAGAATTATGGTCGCTGTGACTTTTTGTGCCGTCGTGGCGCCGCTTCGGGCTGAAATGCATTGTGGTATGCACCTGATGTATGGCAACCCAGCAGGTGTAGATCAAGTGTTGTGCCGTACTGGATACGTATCAGGGTATAGTTATCAATATAAAGCTCCGCTTTGGGTAGCTTTCTCCATCACCAGCTCTAGCGTCTTTAGCAATAATAAGGCAAAACGCCAAAATGACTTCCGAGTTGATCCTGAGTTACCGATTGACTACCAATCATCGCCGAAAGATTACGATGAACCGGTGTTTGACCAAGGGCATATGGCCGATTCGGCAGACATTGATTTTACAAAATCAGCAAATTCCGAAACATTTTTGATGAGTAATATGGTTCCCCAAATTCCCGAAATGAATCGTGCAGTGTTTGGCAAAAATGGGGCTTGGGGAAAACTCGAGGATTACACTCGATCTTGGTTGAAACGACGTAATCATCTTTATGTGATGGCTGGAGCCATATATATATATAAATAGCCCTAAGTTTATCGGCAATGGAGTTGCAGTTCCTGAGCAATTTTACAAAATCATAATGGATGTAAAAACAAATAATGCAATAAGTTTTCTTATTCCTGCTCATGACAAAAATACAGGAGATAATCTGAGTGACTATATCGTCAGCATTGACGATATAGAGGCTAGTACGGGAATGGATTTTTTTTCTACGCTAGAAGATTCCTTGGAAGATGCAATTGAAAGTCATAAAGAGCAGTCCTTATGGAAAATAAGGGATAATCAATAGAGCTACTCATCGCAGTTAGGTTGGCTTTGGCACGCTTGTGTTTCATTTTACCTATTTGAAATCAGTGCAGTATTTGGGCTTTCAGGTTAATTTCGGGATATTCCATTCTAAACCACTGGCAACTCCCTCCAATTGGTCGTATAGCCCGGTGACAGGTGATTTCGCTTCATCGCCCATGCCTTGCCACTCCCCTGACTAGCGAAGAACACTTTTCCCTTTTGCTGCTGGTTAATACGGTCGATCACCTGCATCAGTCGTGCGCTGTTCGGGCTGATTACTTGCTGAGTAAACAGATCCGGTTGTGTGACTCCACGGTCGTAAAAGTCGCTGAGGGTGATGCCCGCTTTAGCGTAGCGGTAGCCGTCTTTCCAGATGGCTTGCAGTAATCGGCCCGCCGTCTGCAGTAATATTCGTGTGTCGTCGGTGGGATAGTCCAGTCGCAGGCTGGCGCTGTTGCTGTAGCGCGGGTCGTTGGGGTTAAACAAACCGGTGCGGATATATGCGCTGATCAGTTGGCATTGCTGCTGTTCATGGCGCAGCTTTTCGGCAGCGCGGGCGACATAGCTGCTGATGGCTTCCTGCATTTCCGTGTAGCGGGTAACCCGCTGACCAAAGCTGCGGCTGCACAAAATCTGCTGTTTGGTGGGCGTTATATCTTCCAGCGCCAGGCAACTTTCGCCATTAAGCTCACGCACTGTCCGTTCCAGCACCACCGAGAAGTTACGCCGGATATCTTTCGGATTCTGCTCTGCCAGTTGTAAAGCGGTGATAATACCGATGGCATTCAGCCGTGCACTGAGCTTGCGCCCAACGCCCCAGACCTCATTAACCGGCATCAGGCTCAGCAGTTTCTTTTGCCGGACGGGGTCGGTTAAATCCACTACGCCACCAGTTGCCGGATATTGCTTAGCTGCATGGTTCGCCAGCTTGGCGAGCGTCTTGCTCGGTGCCATCCCGACACAGACGCTCATGCCGATGTGTTGCTGTACGGTGGTCCGTACCTGCAGCCCGAATTCAGTCAGCTCCATCGCATTCGCCACGCCGGTTAAATCGAGAAAGGCTTCATCAATGGAGTACACCTCCACCGCTGGTGCCAGCGATTCGAGGGTTTGCATCACCCGGTTGGAGATGTCGCCATAGAGTGCGTAGTTGGAGGAGAACACCTGCACGCCATGCTGCTGTATCTGCTCCTGAATTTTGTGCACCGGCACGCCCATTTTAATGCCAAGGGCTTTGGCTTCTTTCGAGCGCGCCACCACACAACCATCATTGTATCTGAATGAGCCTAACTGTTAGTAGATCATAACCTATTGAATTATATAGAAAATAACCCACTAACATTTTTCAGGTTTTTTGGCCATTCCTTGTGGATCACACCAGCAATTTATCGGGGCGAACAATGGCCGTCCGACCCAGGTGGTTTGGCGCTAGTGGCGTCCGCAAGAGGCGCGCGCCCAAAAGCTGCCCGCATTGCCAAAAAATCACTTTTGGGTGTGTCCGCCATTTATTAACTTACAAAGTCGTCGACACAACCTGCGATTTGTCACGCCAGACGAAGGCCGGTATTGCGCGGATGTAGATCAGCTCACCAACCAGCTCGACTAGCGTCTGGGTGATCACCGCAGCGGCAGCAAGCCCTCGAATTTCTTCAGGCAGCGCCAGAGCTAACGGGAGAACTACCAAAGAGTTACGCGTTGACGAGCTGAAGGTAACCGCTCTGGCAGTCGTGGAAGGCAGCTTGAAAGCTTTCGAAGCCAGAGCCCCCATCAACGGTGCCAGCAGCATGAAGCCGATGTACACAGGGATCACCGGTGCAAGCTTGTCGATGTCGCGAACGACCGAGGAGATTTGAGAACCGACCACCGCTATCAGAACCGCTGCCATTGCTGGAACGGGCAGCCAGGCCCAGGCGGCGTTCCAACCACCGACGATTTTCGACTTTTTGGCCAGCGCCGCTGTAACCACGGCCAACAACAACGGCGCGACAATCAGCACGAGAAAGGCTTCAACAAAGGGGCCTATCGAGATCACGACGTCGGACTGTCCACCCAACATGAAGGCCAAATACACGGGTAGCAGAACAAGCTGAAGCAGCAGCAGGATTGGTGTCGCCGCAAGGATCCCACGAGAGTCGCCCTTGCCAATATGAGTAAAGACCACCACGTAGTCGATGCAGGGCGTCAGCAGTACCAGGAGAGCACCGACAAGGATCGCTGGGTGATCCGTGAGTCCTCTGGTGAGCCCCCACACCAACAGCGGAATCAATACGAAGTTGGCGATCAGCAGGGCTGACATGAAGCGTTTGTTGCTCAGCCCTTCGCGCAGATCAAGAAAGGGAATTTGTAGGAACATCGCGTACATCAGCACGGCGATAGTCGGAGTCACCAGAGCATTTAACCCCAGAGCGGCCACAGGTGCCATGAGCCCACCGATTGCTGCGGCAATGACCGCGACGAAGTAGATCGGTATCTGGTTCTGTTCAAGTGCATCTCTATCCATAGCGTTCCCCTTGGGTGTAAAAAAGGCCATCAGCCTAAGCAACGGCAGCTCGTCCGTCGAGTGATGTGTGTATTAACTCGCGGCATGCCAGTTATGCGACAGCAATGCTTCGATTTGACTTGAGCGTTGGTCGGGAGGCGAATACGTACATGCCAGCCAAGCGAGTACACCCCTGATCTGTTTGCCAGTGTGCAGCCCGGCGCCTCGCAGAAAGTCATGCAGGTGATGGATCAAATCAATGCGAAATAGGGTCGGGACACGTTGCGACCGGGACGTGTCCCTCGTGCTTCGGAGTTAAAGCCACAACCTTTCCGCCGGCGACTGTTTTCAACTTAGCCATTTCGAACAGCAAACGCTGGTTTACAGAGGCAATTCGGGCAAGCTCCTCTAATAGCTGATCGTTTTCCGCACGGAGTGCCCTGTTCTTCTCCTTCTCATGCATCAGCGCCTGGTGCTTCGAATCTCGCTGGGCGCGTACCGACTTGCCCATGAGATTGCGAATTTTCTCTGCCACCGCTGGGTATGTATTGTGGATGAGACCGGGCGTAACACCTGCTGCTCGGGCAACCGCAGCGATGGAAAGCTTTTCGTTACCTGCGACAAGACTATCGATGACCTTATCAAGCGAATTTAGGGTCTTCGATCTTGAACGAGCAGGGGCCTGATCATCAGTGGATTTACTCATCATTTACAGCCCGGTTCGTATCGTCGTTTATGGGAGAGAGACCCAAGCTAGTGATGACGTCCAGTGCGACTTGCAAGTCGCGCTCTGCTCGCTGCCTCACGGCAGGGCCAACGTCATCGATTTTGATAAGCTCTTGCTGTTGGATATAAATGTCCTGCCAGGTGCCAGCGAAGAATTCATCGATCACCGAATTTTTGCACCCTGGGCACCGTGTGGCCTCGTATAGGCCTGCGCCTCCGCAGCCCCGCTCCGTTGCAATGCACCAGCCGTGTCCAGTCGCACGAATGTTGGCATGCGGGGCCGTCTGCGCGAGCAAAGCGGCCCTGTTCTTGATTGGAATTGCCCGCAATTCCACAATCTTTTCGCCTGCTCCACCTGCCAGTGGTTGATCATCGAGCCATGATTCGATCAGGTCAATTTTGAACTCCGTCATCTGCTGCAAAATCTCATCAAATAGAGTCAGATCTTGCTGTGGATTGGACGCATAAAGTTGGGTCATGCTCATACTGCTGTGTTTGAACTGCCATTTAAGCCAGATCAGTGAAGTGCGCCCCATTCGAGACTCTACGAAACACCTTGCATATGTCCGTCTGCACTGGTGTGTTCTCAGTTGCCAGTCGCTTCCAGCGGCTTTAGCGATTCTTACAAATGCCTCGTTAGAACCCTGACCACTGAGCGCCTCAACATGTTTCTCTTTGAGCTTGCCTCCATTTGCGTGCCGCCCCAAAAATAGTTTCTTTGAGTCCTTTTGCGCTTTCTCTAACCTTAAAAGATGCTCTGCGGGGTTGCTTGGATGAGTCGTTCTTGCGAGCCTTCTAATCTCTTGTTCCAATTCATTTCTGATAGTAACCGAATATTTGGCCAAAAGATCCAGCGCGCCCAAAGTCAACTCAGGCACAAGATATTCTACGCGCCCCTTGCCAGTTTTATGTTCAATGGTAGATACCCAGCAAAATACGACCCCATTCTTGAATTCTCTGCGCCATGCACCAACCTCAATACCAATGGCTTCGTCATTACGCATGCCGCTAGTAATTGAGACTATGTACAACACAGCATCCCGGACACGAATAGAGATTCGATCATCGCTAGGATGGTAGCCAATGCCGCTGACAGCCAATTCATCTCTGGCCTGTCGAACAATCTCTTCACAATAATTAAAAATTTTGGATTGTTCGCCGGGAGGTATGATATCTGTCCGCCCTACATTCTTACCGGCAGCGTCAGCGCCTTTGATTTTGCCAATCCCACAGACTCGCCATAGCGACGCATCACCCCACGGATAACGTTGAAGAGGAAATATCGTATCGGCAGAAAACACCCATAAGAAATCAATCACTCGTAAGCGTCCATACAGAGGAAGCGGCCTTAACTTCAATTCCTCTTTGCAATGGTGAACATAGTTACTAATATGAAGAGGACGGACATCCGCAAACCTTGAAACACCGAGACTGTTTAGCCACCGAACGAACGGCATAACGCTTGCGACAGCGAAAGTAGTAATGCCGCGTGCGATTGGAGGCTTGGAGCGGGGAAGACCTCTTTTAAACCAAGCATAAGCAACCGCTTTACAGTCATCTATCAAAGCCGGAGGCATGCTCATGTCCCAGGCGATGAATTTATAAGACTCGGAAACATTGGCCTGATCAAAAAACGGACGTAAATCCCATTGTGCATCACCAAACCGGCTAAGGACTAATGTCTCGCCTTTCTCATTGATGATTGCACTGATCACAATAGCATCGCGCTCTTCTGGGCTCAGGCCGTTAGCCGTAACCGGCTGTGCGATAAGGACATCATATGCTTTCAATGCTGCATTAGAACTTCTGATATTCAAATCGACCCGCTCCGTTTCTTTTTCATAAACTCAATCTTTTTTGCCCAGAACAGGTGCGGAGCAGATTCAGCTTTGGCCTTGGCTTCATTTACCAACGCGACATCAAATTTTCGCGAGGTGAACTCATTTATCAGCCGGATATAGTCAAGCTGACGTTTACGCCATTCGTCCCACTCATCAGTAAGGAAATATTCAATTTCCGCATACAGGAATTGCTGATAGCTAAATAAACGATATAAATCCTCAACCGTCCCCACAATCGCATAGCTAGGGCAACCTAGACAGTGAATGAACTCAGAGCAATGATTTACGCCATCTTTCGGTGCCCGGCTACCGTAGAGGCTATCCTTGCAACCGCCCGGTGGGGTTGGTGTGACGTTGATGCCGCGAAGCTTGTCCGGAAAGGCCTCGCCAACAAATGTCGCGCCTTCGACCTTGATCTCATCGTTGATTTTCAGATAGTGGTTATCTGCGACACCGGGACTATGGCCCATGACGGAGGAAACCTCCAGGATGTCACCACCGCTCAACTTCCACAAACGGCTCTCCATAGTTTTTCGCAGCCGACTAAGCGTTACGTGCAGACGATCACCCTGATCGTCCTGGAGGGCATGACGCTCACAGATGCTTTTAGTTGAAATGTATAAAGCACCAGATTTAAGGTAAACAATTTTGTTCTCGCCACCTCGTTGCCCTGAGCGGTACAACCATACATGTGAACGAATTTCTTCGGATGCAAGGGCGACAAGAGGCTTGCTGATTTCGAGAGCCTTATTCAAAACTGCAACACCATCGAGCGGAATAGTGCTGAACTCATCTATCAGATTAGTTTGCCGTATCGTCTTGCTCTGCGCACCTTTTCCTCTACGCTTGATTGTATTTATCAATCTTAGATTTGGCACAAACGGATGAGGCTTGAGGGCGTCTCTAGTCATTTCTAAAAGTGGCGTAGTGTTGATGCCGGATCTTGCCGCCGTGATCAGTAACATCACCGACATTGCCTCAGCTCCGTTACCGATAAATGTGCCCTTATGGATAGCTATAAGGTCAGACTTCAACGCCCCCAGCAGCCTCTGCATTTCTCCCATGGAAAGCGGGTCTGCGTCCTTCGTGCTTTGCGCATTGTTAGGAAATGGATTAGGCGGCAAAAGATCATCAGTATTGGTTTCAATGAACCCATAATCAGCTAGCACAATGACCAATGACTTAAAGCTGGTATAGTAATTCTTGGCAGTTGAACCGTTAGGATACTTTAGTTTAAGCCAGGAGATAAAACGCTCCATGTGGCGTTTGGTCAGGCTGTTTGGTGTTGCGGGTGGAGACTTTATTGCCCCGCCCCCCAGAAAACCAAGGAAAAACCTCAATCCATTTACAGAGTAGCCAATCAATGTGGCCACGGAAAAATTGCCTCCTTGCAGCAACGTCCTGATCACATGAATACTTTGAATTGCCCACGCATCGAAGCCAAGGCCTAAATATTGAGTGTGGTCGAGCTGTCTATGGTTTCTTGGGTTCCTAGGTAAATCAATCTTGATGCTGTCCTCGACAGCCTCAAATCCTTTCGTGACGGTTTGCAAGGACGCCTTATAGTTCTTTTGCCGAGCCAACGTAATTACCTCAGGTGCGCTTATTGGAGCCAGCCATGAACATCATGTCAATTTCGTCCTCATGCGCTAGAACGGATTGAGCCTCAAGCTGATTGATAAGATGCAAGTAAATCATCGTTGTTTGAATATCTGAATGCCCCAACCTGTCTCTGACATACAACAGCGGCTCACCTTCAAATTCTTTGCTTTTCCGAAGAGCAAGCAGGGTATAAGTCCCATAAGTGTGGCGTAGCATATGGGCCCGAACATAAAAGCCACACTTTCGTTCATAGGACTTCATAACGTCCACTACGGAATCTTTTGAATAATGCCTGCCTTCATTAGTCAGCAGCAGCGCGGTAACACTTCCATCGCCATTGGACTTACGAACCTCTCGCTGGTGAAGGGAATATGACCACATGCTCTCCATCAGCGACCATGGCACGTCAATAGTTCTAGGCCGGTCGTACTTGATATGCATGTCTGAAGGATCAAGAGCAACGCTAATCATTTGCCCTGGGCGTAGTCCCTTCTTTAACCTAGGGTTGAACACATATTTGAGAGGAAAAGACCTCGCTTCACAGGAGCGAAGGCCAGTACGCACCATGAGGTGGAACAATATCTGGTGGCTTGGATCGGTATCGAGGGCAAGGCATACCTTGACTTGATCTTTGGTCAGGAATTTGGTCAAGCGCTTTCGGTCGCGAACCATCACCGAAACTTTCGTGCTCTCGGCTCCGGGCCGAGCGATATGACTGAGAAGACCGGAATGTTGGGCAGCTCTTACCCTTTTCTCACCGAAGGGCAGCACGGTTATCAGGTTGCGCTGCTTAGCCCATCGGTAGAACCTCACGATCAAGGCTAGGCGATTGTTCACCGTGCCGGGGTCAAGTGTTAATTCTCCGCTCGACCAATCCCTGTACCTCGACAGAACGCTCAGACCGTGGGCCGGGACTTCCTCGTTCCAGGCCAATCCATTTGCTTCCAGGAAGGCGAAGTAATCGTACAAACGCCGTCCATAGGCTTCCCAAGTCAAATCGCTTAGGGACTCACCTGACTCGATGAGCGTGTGCCAAAGGAAGGATTGAGCTGGCTCGACTGGCCACCCTTCTGACCCAATCAGCAACGGAAAACCTTCAAATGAACGACCTGCTAATGCTAGGTCTTTTGTTGCGAATACCAACCTCATGCCGCTGCCCTAAACCACTTCCAAAGGATTACCTTATGAAGCCTGGAAACTGCTGTTCCAGAGGGGTTCAGAAGGTGGCGCGGACTCTACAGGATTTACTAACGATTTCCACCCCGCAGATCATTGTTCGACAGCACAATCACCGGAGCATGACGAAGATCCGGCCGGAACAGTTTTTCACAGCTGGCGTAGAAGTTGTTGCAGTCTACCAAAGCGAATATGGTCACTGGCGCAGGTTCCGCACCACGTTGGTGACGACACCAAAGATCTCCAGCACCATGCCTTCCGTGATCACTAACGGCGGATAAGCCGGATTGCAGGCGAGCAGCTGCACCGGCGGTGGGTTCAGGTGTAGCAGCTTCACCGTCATCTCTCGTTCCAGACTGGCGATTACAATGTCGCCATGCCGGGCGGTCAGGGAACGATCGACCACCAGAATGTCGTTCGGGAAGATACCGGCACCGGTCATGGATTCACCTTCCACCCGCACAAAGAACGTGGCCGCCGGGTGGCTGATGCACAGCTCATTCAGATCCAGAGTCTGTTCAATGTAGTCCTGCGCTGGTGACGGAAAGCCAGCTGGCACGCGCTCGGTGTACAACGGCACACGCCAGCCTGCGGTTACCGGGCCTTCGATGGCGTTGCCAAGTAAGGTGATGCTCATAGTGATTATGCTGATACGGATACTGTTTATATATACAGTATTTTAGAAAGGTAAGGCTGGCAAGAAAATTCATTGGAGGTGGGTAACGGATATCGTGACTTTGTTGTAGCCCTTGGGTATTTAGAGTTGTTAATCGTCACAATAGACAGAAGATATTTAAGTCTGATCATCAGAGATTATGTTAGAGCCTCTGCAAAATTGCTTCTCGTAGCAGCTCGTCGTGTTCAATGAGTCGTCCAATATTTCGGGCGTCATCAAGTCCGGAGTGGTGTTGGCCTTGAAAATGTAAACCAGACAGCTGTACAGCCCTGGCAAGGCCTACCCTATGACCACGTTTGCGGGCAAATAGTTGTTTGATGTTGTGGTGCGGGAGTAATGCTATTGGATTGGAGGTAGATTTACAGACTGCCTCCGTCTCAAACTGTCGGGCATCGAATTTCCCCCAGCTTCCCCAGGCCGTTGGCGAGTACTCTCTAAGGAAGTCCGTTAAAAGGCGGAATGAAGTTTCAAGTTCAGGTGCGTAATTGACTGTCTGCTGCTCAATCCCGGTGAGTGTGGTGCAAAACGGGGTTAATGTCGGATGAATTGTGGGCCGAACATAGAGTTGTAATTCATCGATTAGAGAAAAACCTTCCACCCTTAGTTGCCCAAAGATTGCTCCTATTTCGATAATTTCAGATTCCCCTTTTGGCAGCGGCGGGTCGTCATTGCAAGTGCATTCGAGGTCAATCAAAAGAAATCTAGACGGTTTTTTCATCTCGCTTATTCCGCCTTTCCTATTGCATCTTGGATTTTTAAGTTAACAAACCGATCCGCTTTGTCTTCTCCATCTTCCGATAACGAAGCAAAATGTACAAAAAGTTCTACAGTATGTTCGTTATTGCTTCTTATTTTCGGATAGTAGTCTGAGAGCCTCGGCCTTTGCTTGCTCTGGATCTAACTCACCGGAGATGATCTTTCGTAGAAGTTCTTTTTGTTCATCGCTAACCACATTACCGGATAGAAGGCATGAACCGATCACCTGGTCTATTTTGAATTGATCTGAGCGTGCCTTGTTCATCATACATCTCCATGGATGCCAGAGCTGAATAGACTATCGTATTCTGGTAAGTGTATAGAGCGGTAAATAGTCAGGTCAGCCTGATTCTTTCTGCTTAAGACCTGTTCGTGTGTTTTGTTACCGTAAGAGCGAACTCCCGATCATTTCCATTCATACCTGAGCGCTGAATGATGCTGGGCCATTCTTGCAGGGCCAATTTGATACCTTCGGCTATCCGCTGGGCTTCTGTAGCGCTGAGACCGAAGCAGCGCATGCCTGCTTTTTCGGCGTCTTTAAAGGAAGGTAAGTAGTGGCTATAGAGGCAAGATAGCTGATGCTTGGTATCCAGATTCTCACTGGGTACTACATCGTAAATTGGAGATAGCTTCCAGCCTGCCTGGTCGCGAATGAGTGAGAAGTTCCGCAAGTGATCATCAGTGTTACGTACAGCCATATTGATTAACATTTGGCTGAACAGGGTCCCCAGGTCTGTTTGGGGCTGATAGCTGTAATGCCGGATTATGTCAGCCAAAGCTTCATAGCTAGCAAACAAGGCATCGTCCTGATCGTGCTCATTCTTTAACAGCGAGTTAAAAGTCAGCATGTGGTAGCGTCCGCCACTTGGCGTGACATCAAATCGTTCTACTTTAAGAGCAGTTCGTCCTGAAGGAAGGGTCATGCACTCAGTGGCAGGTACAGGTAGACCTGCAAGCCGGCAGAGTTCCAAGCAAGCCCACTCCAAACGGGCATAATTAAAGGGGTCTGCGGAACGGTTAAATTTTACGAGCCAAAATCTGGAGCCCTCGGCTCGTTTTTCACTAACAATCAGTTTGGGTCTAGCGCCCCCTGCCTGGCTTCCACCTCGAGCAAGCATCGTCAGCGCATCTTCTCTGTTGCGTAGTTCATCCAGGTCACCATCCCAGACCTGATCCGGAATGGAGGGTAGAAGATCAATATCCACCCCTGTATCCCAGATGTATTCTTCTAATGGCTCGCGAGAGCGAACGATTTTGATAGCGCCAAGGGTGCTATGGATTCCGGAGTTTTCAATCACTTCGCAGACATTGAGGAAGCGTTTTTGTATATGAGCGGCAATAATTTTTTTACCCCAGTCATCGGGTAGGCAATCATCGATGAAGCCGGGTAAGGCTCGGCCATTGCTACCAAAAGTCAGGTCGTGCTCATCTGTTGAGTGTCTGGGATCCAGTCGCTCAGTTTCAGGTCGGTAGTTGAATTGTACCTTTTCAATACGTTCTCCTGCGCCGATAACCAGCGTCATGGTTCCAGCATCGTAGACTTGCCCGGCAGGGCTCATGCGTTTGACTAAAAAGCTCTCGTAGCGGCTCATGCTTCACCTCAGGCTGCAGAGGGGCTGGTGACATTTACTACAAATTACTATCGGATTTAGTAATTACTAAACTCCGTAGTAATTCATTGATTCTCTTGCTAATTGCGGCTGATTGCAGAAAGGTCAGGTTAGGTGATGCCTGATCAACATGTATATTGCAGAAGCTTTTCAATCGCCAGAATGACGTTACAGGTACGGCGCATGTTATGGAAGCATCACTTGATGTTGTGATAATTGTTCTGAATATATGAGTTTTCGATTCTGGCATTTAAGAAGGAGGGCCCGGTAATGGTGGCTGTCGGGCACTTTAATTGTAGTAGTTCAGACCCGATCTAACAGTCGCCCGTTTTAAGCTGGTGCCTGTCAGGTTACATCTGGGTT
>NZ_DDCJ01000001.1:13316-28229 GCF_002335285.1 Thalassolituus sp. UBA2009 | reverse complement strand
ATTATCTTCGCGGTCACGGTTGGCCGGGTGTGTTGCCCACATTTGTGGCGGACGTGCCATCGACTCGGTAAACACCCGGTGGCTGGCAGCGTTTTCCGGGTTATCCACCGGCACAGGTACACCATACTGCGGATCGTCGAGCACTTTGCGCATGGCTTCCATGGTAATTTTCTGGGCGTTGAATAAATCGCTTAAACGCTTACCGGAACCGGCCTCAGTCTGAGCAACATTCAGCGCCGTCTGCCAGGCGTGGTCTGCAGCCTGCAATTTATGCAAAGCATTAATTAAGGCATCACTGCCGGTTACGGAGACAGCCACCAGATCGGCATTAAATTCCATTTCGCGGCTGAGCGCGCGCTCGGCCATAATCACCAGACGGAACATGGTGTCGACTACCGCACGAATCGACCAGATAATCAGCGACAACAGCCAGCCCAGCCAGGCAATACGCAGATCGGTACGACCCAGACCACGTACCAGATTATCCAGCCAGTCACGGGTGGCCAGCATATGGCCAATAATCTGCTGTGCGATATACACCCAGCGCCCTACCAGCATCGAACGCTGGGCAAAATGGCCAAACTCATGGGCCAGCACTGCTTTTAATTCACCCAGCGTTAATACGTTTACCAGTCCCAGGCCGATGATCAGATTCTTTTTCGACGGGAAAATCAGGTTCAGTAACGACAGATCATAAAAAACAGCGGCATTAACCTCTGGTGTCAGAAATACCCGGTGCGGACGAGGAGCGCCGATTTCATCCGCCAGACGATAAATAAAAGAAAATAATTGCGGCTGGTCTTTTTCGGTAATTTCGATCCCCTGCGGGTCTCCGGACTTACGCACCGCAAACAGTGATTTACCGATAAATAAGGTGAGCAAACCGGCACAGACCGTAATCGTCAGCCGCAGCAGGTCAAAACCCCAGTCCTGCAGATGCACAACACCATTAACGGTAATCACCGCAAAACAAATACCCAGTGCGATATACCCCAGCATAAACAACATCAGGCCAGCCATCGCCAGCCAGGCCTGACGCTGATAGGAACCGCGGGGTTTGGTCAGATCCGCCGGAACCTGCTGCGGACCAGCGGGATAAAGTACAGGTGTTTCCATTAACAACCTCCTTGTTAAACGTGCCATATGGCGAAGATGAAGCGGCCTGCTGTAAAGCTCACTCCTGAAAGTGAGAGGAATATTATCAGCACGGGCCAGACATCAACAAGAATGCCGGGCCCGTTTTGTGGCCGCAGTAGCAAAAGAGAAAAATAACGGCGGGGAAAAACAAAAACGGGAGGCAAGCCTCCCGTTTTATCAGCGTTCAGAATGTACTGATCAGGCGTTTTTCGCGCGCTGCGCTGCTTTTTTCGACTGCAGCTGCACAGCCTTGGTGAAAATCCACTGATAGGTTGCCGGCAGCATACGCACCAGCAGATCAAACATACGCGCATCCGGGCCAATCAGAATACGGCGGCTGTTTTTACGCACGCCGTTCAGAATGGTCTTGGCAGCTTTATCCGGTGTGGTGATAAACAGCTTTTCAAATTCTTTGGTCGCGTCTTCTTCGGACGTACCTGTTACCTGTGCACAGCTGGCGTCCATACGCGCCGATTTGGCGATATTGGTTTTAATACCACCCGGATGTACACAGCTGCAGCTGACCGGAGAACCGGAAATTTCCAGATCCTGACGCAGCGATTCGGTCAGACCACGCACCGCAAATTTACTGGCGTTATAACCGCTCATTAATGGCTGTGACGCCAGACCAAAGATGCTGGAGGTGTTAATAATATGACCTTCGCCGGCCGCTTCCAGATGGGGCAGGAATGCTTTGGTGCCATACAGCACGCCGTTGAAGTTGATGTCCATAATCCACTGGTAATCTTCCAGGCTCAGAGCACCAACAGTACCGGACAGCGCCACACCGGCGTTGTTGAAAATCATATTTACTTTGCCGTGCTCACGGGCGGTTTTATCGGCCCATGCGTAGACCGCTTCACGATCTGACACATCAAGAATATCGGTGGTTACTTTCACCCCATAGCCCTGCAGCATCTGTGCAGTTTCTTCCAGACCTTTGGCACTGACATCGCTTAACGCCAGATGACAACCCTGCTGCGCCAGATTAATGGCCAGCGCACGACCAATGCCCGAACCTGCGCCGGTAATCGCCGCTACTTTATTTTTGAAGTCTTTCATCTGAGTCTCCTGTGCCTGCCTGCTGCGGCAGTCTGCTGGCGGTTACAACCACCGGCTGTTGTTATTTTAAGTACTATTTTAAGTGTTATTTTCAATACTCTGGCCTGCGCGACGGCGGCTGTTGCTGTCGCAGCGGTTACTGCGGTCGCCGTAGTGAGGCGCACAGTGTGTCAGAACTCCCCCGGATTTTCCGGGTTCAACTCAGCCAGATTCGGGCGACAGAGTTGCAGGATATAGCCGCAATCTACCCCTGTTTACACCGCTAACCCCCGCTTCTGAGCACTGGTTCTGCCGCTTGCCAGCCCCTGAGTGCGGCCCAGAGGCCGGTACGACAGAAAAGCCCGCCACGAAGTTGTCATAATCCGCCGTTCCGGCCCCCTTCGCCATTGCTGAACACCGGGATCTGCGCGACAATAGCGCCCCTTTTTTAACCCGCTGAATCCGTTGCGGCGCATATCCGCTTAAGTAACGGCAGCAATACAGAATTCAGATTCAGGAGTCGTTACATGACATCTCGTACCGAACTGGCGAACGCCATCCGCGCACTGAGCATGGACGCCGTACAGAAAGCCAAATCCGGTCACCCGGGCGCCCCGATGGGCATGGCCGATATCGCCGAAGTACTGTGGAACGACTACCTCAAGCACAACCCGAACAACCCTGAGTGGGCCGATCGCGACCGTTTTATCCTGTCCAACGGCCACGGCTCCATGCTGATCTACTCACTGCTGCACCTGAGCGGCTACGATCTGTCTATCGACGATCTGAAGAACTTCCGTCAGCTGCACTCCAAAACTCCGGGCCACCCGGAATACGGTTATGCACCGGGCATTGAAACCACCACTGGCCCTCTGGGCCAGGGTATTGCCAACGGTGTGGGTATGGCGCTGGCCGAAAAAGTACTGGCCGCCCAGTTCAACCGTGACAAGCACAATGTGGTTGACCACCACACCTATGTCTTCATGGGTGACGGCTGCATGATGGAAGGTATCTCCCACGAAGCCTGCTCTCTGGCCGGTACTCTGGGTCTGGGCAAGCTGATCGCGTTCTACGATGACAACGGCATTTCCATCGATGGTGAAGTGGAAGGCTGGTTCACCGACGATACCGTTAAGCGTTTTGAGTCTTACGGCTGGCAGGTGATTCCACGCGTTAACGGCCACGATCCGGAAGAGATCAAACAAGCCATCGAAACCGCCCGCGCCAACACCGAGCAGCCAACCCTGATCTGCTGCAAAACCATCATTGGTTTCGGTTCACCTAATAAAGAAGGCAAAGAAGAATGCCACGGCGCCCCACTGGGTGACGACGAAATCGCCCTGACCCGCGAGCGTCTGGGCTGGAAACACGGCGCCTTCGAAATTCCGGAAAACGTTTACGCTGGCTGGAGCGCGAAAGAGAAAGGTCAGGCCGCAGAACAAAGCTGGGACGAAAAATTCGCCGCTTACGCTGCCGCTTACCCGGAACTGGCTACTGAGTTCAAACGCCGTGTAGCCGGTGATCTGCCTGCCGATTTCTCTGCTCAGGCGCAGGCTTATATCGAAGAATGTCAGGCCAAAGGTGAAGTGGTTGCTTCACGTAAAGCCTCACAAAACACCCTGAACGCCTTTGGCCCGCTGCTGCCTGAATTCCTCGGTGGTTCTGCTGACCTCGCCGGTTCCAACCTGACCCTGTGGAAAGGTTGTCAGGGCGTGAGCGAAACCGACGCCTCCGGTAACTACGTATTCTACGGCGTACGCGAATTCGCCATGAGCGCGATGATGAACGGTATCGCCCTGCACAAAGGTTTTGTACCTTACGGCGCGACCTTCCTGATGTTTATGGAATACGCCCGTAACGCCGTGCGTATGGCCGCGCTGATGAAGCAACGCTCTATCTTCGTTTACACCCACGACTCCATCGGTCTGGGCGAAGACGGCCCGACGCACCAGCCGGTAGAACAGGTTGCTAACCTGCGTAACACTCCGAATCTGGAAACCTGGCGCCCATGCGACACCGTCGAAGCAGCCACCGCCTGGAAATCGGCGATTGAGCGTAAAGACGGCCCAAGCGCACTGATCTTCTCCCGTCAGAACCTGCAGCATCAGCCACGTTCTGCCGAACAGGTTGCTGCCGTTGCCCGTGGTGGTTACATCCTGAAAGATTGTGCCGGCACACCAGACGCCATCATCATCGCCACCGGTTCTGAAGTGGAACTGGCGACCGCCGCTGCCGAGCAGCTGACTGGCAAAAACATCCGCGTGGTGTCTATGCCGTGTGCTGAAGTGTTCTGCAAGCAGGGCGCTGAGTACATCGAATCGGTACTGCCTGCGTCTGTGTCTGCCCGCGTTGCGGTAGAAGCACTGCACAAAGATTACTGGTACAAATTCGTTGGCCTGAACGGCAAGATCATCGGTATGGACACCTTTGGTGAATCTGCACCGGCGCCGCTGCTGTTTAAAGAATTCGGTATTACCACCGAAGCGGTGGTCGAAGCCGTAAACAGCCTGCTGTAATCGGCGCGGCCGTTAAGGCTGCCGCCACACCATTGCCGGACTTTTGCATTATCAGGCAAAGCTCCGGCAATTTTATTTCCGGCTCTGAAAAATTGGTGAATTCCCGGTACTGCCATGCTGAAAAAACACCAGCTCGAACTGTTAAGTCCCGCCCGTGATGCGGCCATTGCCAAAGAAGCGATTCTGCACGGTGCCGATGCGGTGTATATCGGTGGCCCCGGCTTCGGCGCACGCCATAACGCCAGCAACTCGGTAGCTGATATTGCCGGCCTAGTGGAGTTTGCCCGTTTATTCCACGCCAAAGTATTCGTCACCCTGAACACCATTCTACACGACGACGAAGTCGAACCTGCGCGCCAGCTGATTCACCAGCTGTACGACGCCGGTGTCGATGCGTTAATCGTGCAGGACATGGGCGTGCTGGAAATGGATATTCCGCCGATCGAACTGCACGCCTCCACTCAGTGTGATATCCGCCGGCTGGAAAAAGCACAGTTTTTATCCCGCGCCGGTTTCTCGCAAATTGTTCTGGCACGGGAACTTAACCTCGCTCAGATTAAAGAAATTTCCGACAGCGTTGATGCCGCCGTGGAGTTTTTTATTCACGGTGCGCTGTGCGTGGCATTTTCCGGTCAGTGCAATATTTCCCACGCCCAGACCGGACGCAGCGCCAACCGCGGTGACTGCTCACAGGCCTGCCGCCTGCCCTACACCTTAAAAGACGAAAACGGTGGCGTGGTTGCCTACGACAAGCACCTGTTGTCGATGAAAGATAATAATCAGACCGCAAATATGCGCGATCTGGTGGATGCAGGCGTCCGTTCCTTCAAAATTGAAGGACGCTACAAAGACGTCAGCTATGTAAAAAACATCACTGCCCATTACCGTCAGCTGCTGGATGACATTCTTAATGATCGTCCGGATCTGGCGCGTGCCTCCAGCGGTTATACCGAACATTTCTTTGCTCCGAACCCGGATAAAACCTTCCACCGGGGCAGCACCGATTACTTTGTCAGCGAACGCAAAATTGATATCGGCGCCTTCGATTCGCCTAAATTCGTTGGCCTGCCGGTCGGTGAATTAATTGGTGTTGGCAAGAGCGAGCTAACCGTACAGACCGATACCGAACTCACCAACGGCGACGGCCTGAATGTGCTGGTCAAACGCGAAGTGGTCGGCTTCCGTGTGAATAATGTTTACCCGATTGCGGATTTTGACCTTGAGAATGATCAGGGTGAAATGCAGCACGTCTGGCAATACCGCGTAGCACCAAACGAAATGCCGGAAGAATTAAAAAAACTGCGTTTACCGGCAAAGCTGAACCGTAATCTGGATCATAACTGGCAGCAGGCACTACTGAAAAAATCCGCCGAGCGCCGCGTGCTGGTGAACTGGGATATTCAGGCCACACAGGATGCACTGAACGCGACACTTACCAGTATTGAAAATGGCAGTGAAGAAGGCAGCAGTGTAACGCTGACATTAAAAGGTCCGTTCGAGCCTGCCAACAACGCAGAGAAAGCTCTGCAGCAACTGCAGGATACCTTTGGCAAACTGGGTAACACCATTTATCACGCCGACCGGATTCAGATAAACGGCGATGTCTGGTTTATTCCCGGCTCGCAGTTAAAAACCCTGCGCCGTGATGCCATTGATGTACTGACCACCGCCCGTATTGCCGCCCACCCGCGCGGACAGCGCAAGGCTGTCAGTGAACCCGCGCCGCTGTATCCGGACAGCCAGCTGACTTTCCTCGATAACGTTTACAACGAAAAAGCCCGTGCCTTTTATAAACGCTTTGGCGTTGAACTGATTGAACCGGCCTACGAAGCGCATCAGGAAACGGGCGACGTGCCGCTCATGATTACCAAACACTGCCTGCGTTTTTCTTTTAACCTTTGCCCGAAACAGGCCAAAGGCGTTACCGGGGTAATTACCAAGGTCAAAGATATGCAGCTGGTTAACGGTGACGAGGTATTAACCCTGAAGTTCGACTGCAAACCCTGCGAGATGCATATCATTGGAAAGATGAAGAATCATATTCTCGGCAGCCCGCAACCCGGCAGTGTGGAAAGTGGAGTCGGCTTTTTTGATCCGGCGAGTCTGATTGTCAGCAGCAGAGACTGATTCATAAAAAAACCGGCTATTAGCCGGTTTTTTTATGTTTAATATAGGTCAGAGGTTAGGCTTATAGTCAAAACCATCCTGTGCCTCAGCATCGGTAAAACTCTGTACCGGCTGTTTGTGGTTCAGCAAAGAGTTCACCAGTGAGCCGGGGAACATCTGAATCGCGTTATTAAACTCTTCAACATTACGGTTAAAGATACGCAAGGCTGCACCGACCTGCTCCTGCTGTTCCGATATTTCTGCCATCAGTTTCGTATACAGATCAGAAGCCTTCAGCTCCGGATAAGCTTCGACAGCCACTTTAAGCCCCTGCAACAGACTGGCCGTATGTCTTTCAGCCTCAGCCAGCCTGACGGTATCAGGTGCGGCAGATGATTGCTTACCAAGCTCGTCAATGCTGTTACGCAGACGGGTAACATCCGCCAGAACACTGCTTTCGTGCAGTTTGTACTCTTCCACCAGTTTTTCTACATGGGGAATAATTTTATTCTTCTGCCGCTCCTGCGTCAGAACCGAAGCCCAGGCACGGTCAACGGCATTAAACTTTCCAATAATGCCGTTATAAATAACCACCACTACGACCAGCAAAATTACGGGTAACAATAAAAAATAAAAATCGCTCATAAAGCCTCCATCAAGGCGTACCGGACGCCCGGTTAAAGTTGAAAGTTGTTGTCAGTCAGGCGCATCAGGTTGTGTATCTGAAGCAACAGGCCATTGAGCTTTTCAAGCTCATCGTGTTTAGCAATTTCGCTGGCAAATTCAACGGGATTTTCCAGATTATAAGTGCGCTTATGTTCCAGAATATCGTCGTTACTGAAAGCAAAACAAAGATCGCCACCGGCGCTTATTTCCAGCACAGGACGTGAGTACTCAGCCGCCATCGCCAGCATGGCTTCAATCACAGCGGGTGATAAGAAGCGCGCCGCGACCATTTCCTGATCAGCCCGGATGCTGAATACCCGGTTAAATTCGTTTGATGCTGTCGTGTACTTTTCACCACTGAACGATACTCCGCTGCCAGCATTAAGACTAAGTCCACGGGAAAACGGAAAGTGCAGCAACAAACCATGGCGGTAATAACTGTCTCTCACCACACGGGTACGGGTTCTGCCTTTCGAATCGGTATAGGTTTCGCTACGGCGCACGACATAATGAAAACAGTAGAGACTGTAATCAAAGCTGTGCAGATTACCGTCATAATGTCCCTGGTACAGATGCTGAATTTCGCGCAGATCATTGCCACGGATAAATTCCTTAAACTGCTGCCCCAGCTCTTTGGCTTTCTCCTGCCCTTTAAAAGGCAGCGCTTTAAGACCGTTATTAAACAGAATATCGCGCAGGCTGATGCGCTCTGATAACGGCCGGCGCCAGTGTTTACGGTCGTAAATACGCCACAGGACAAGGCCTCCGCTCACCAGCAGCAGTAAAGGTAACCCCATTTCATACGATGCAAAGCCGCCACCGGATAGAAGCATGGTCAGCAGCTCTAATCCCCCCCAGTATATCGCCCCCCAGAATGGGATAAGTATCACGATAAGGGTTATTCCGCTGGCCACCGCTATACGCTGTTGCTGTGTGTTAAAATAGCGGGATAAAAAGCCCGGTTTGCCTTTTTCTTCACGCCACAGCTGCCAGAAAACAACGGCCGTCACGGGCAACCAGTACTGACTGTAGAACAGTACAACATCCAGAAAATAATTGAGTGCATACGGCAGGCTCCGGGAAAAAACGCCGAATAACGCCAGCCCTCCCAACCCCATAAACAGCAAGCCGATAACCAGCCAGGGTTTATCTTTGTAATCCAGAGGGCCCGGATGATGCTCCAGTGAACGGATAATACCGACCAGATCATGCTGGCTGGTCGCAGCTTCAATTTTTTCCTTCAGGCGGGTGATATTCACACTCACCTGCTGGTTGTGCGTCATAAACGATCCTTAACGTTCCTATATAGCTCTGCCATTTTATCATTATTGAGAAGTAAGACAGTAAAATCGGGTTACAGTAATGAACGATATACGCCACATTACCCCTTCTAAAAACATGGTTTTATTAGCATTAACGAACTCTGTTCGGACTGGTAATCCGTAGCGGAATACGCTATCAGATACACGGGAGTGCGAATGGAGAGCGTTAATGTCGACACGGAAGATATGCCTGCTGTTTATCTGTTTGCTATCACACAGCGTCATCGCTGATGGCCGGGAATTCGCCCTGATTGCCAAAAGCACCAGCGATCAGAACTTTATTGAAGTCTGGCGTGGCTGTGAGGCTGCAGCACAAAAAAATAGCGATCATTGTGTATTGCTCGGCCCGGAGCAGGAAACCAGCGCCCGCATTCAGGCTAAAGCCATCGAAAGTGCAATCAATAGCCGGCGCTATAGCGCCATGGCAATATCGGTGACCAAATCGGATGTTATTGCGCAGGCCGTATCTCAGGCAATAATTCCGGTCATGACTTTTGATTCGCCATTCGCTGAGCGAGAACAAAATCTGAGCCTGAGCTATGTCGGCACCGACAACCAACAGTTCGGGCGCGATCTCGCCCGTCAGGCAAAAGCAATTTACCCCAATGGCGGTTCTGTATGTTTAATGACCGCGGAACACGATACCAATCTCGCTTTGCGGGTTCTGGGTATAAGACGCGAACTGAGCGGCAATCCGGCATTGATCGACGCTCAGCCGTTGCGTGGTGAGGGTGGCTGGTATGAGCCGGAACGTTGTCTTTGGGACAGCGGCGACAGCAACAAACGCGCATTAGCTGAAATACGTATCAGCCTGACTGAAATTAAACCCGATGTATTTCTGTCTGTTGGCAGCTGGCCTCTGATTGATCCCCAGGCATACCAGAACATCCTGCTGCCTTTTCAGGAAAACCTGAGAAAAAAGAAGCCACTGATCATTATCGGAGTTGGCAAGGTACTGCCCGAATACCACCAGCTGCGGCAGGAACAGCTGGTGCACTCATTGGTCAGCATCGACTTTTTCCGTATTGGTGAGCTGACCTATAAAAATATGCTCAACAGTATCAATAAAAAACCGCTGAAGGCGGTTATCTATACACCGAACACCATCATCCCGCCCGAGCCAGAACGTTCCAATTAAAATACTGTGCCAGGGCCTGTTAACACTAATTAGCCTGCAGCCAGACAATCAACTGCGCCCGCTCGTCTTCAGTCATGGCAGTGATATTGGCCAGTGGCATATAGCCGGTTTGCAGTGCGCTGAGCATACGGTCTTTGTACTGCAGAAGTTGCGCTTCAGACTCGAGGATAATACCCGCCGGCGGCGTTTTAAACATATCACTGGTCGGAGATTCCGCGTGACATTCGGCGCAACGCAGATGGGTAATATGCAACGCCTGGTCGGCATTAATGACGCTACCTACCGTTGCAACCGGTTTGGGCGCCATCCAGAAAGCCAGAGCAACAGTAAGAATAAAGGCGCTGATTAAATAACCCGGCTTTACTCCGGCACCCTGGGTTTTTAAATTCAGGAAATGACGCACCAGACCGGTAATTACCGCAATCATAGCCAGTACCAGCCAGGCATATTCATGGCCATAGGTCATTGGATAATGATTGCTGATCATGATAAAGACCAGCGGCAGGGTCAGGTAGTTGTTATGGGTTGAGCGTAGTTTGGCCAGCATAGCATAACGCGCATCCGGGGTTTCACCGGCAGTTACCGCACGTACCAGTTCACGCTGCGACGGCATAATGCCGAAGAACACGTTACCGGCCATAATCGAGCCGATTAAAGCACCGACATGAATATAAGCCGCACGGTCAGCAAACAGCTGATCCGCCAGCCAGGCCATAAACACCAGAAATACAAACAGAACAGAAGCAAAGCCTTTATTGCTGTTGCGCAACGGACTTTTAATCAGCAATTCATAAACCGCAAAACCCACGGCCAGAAACAGCAGACTGCTGCCAATAGCCGTCGCTGGTGAAAATGCCACCTTGGCCGGATCAATCAGATATTGCTGCGCACCCCAGTAATACATCACCGCCAGCAACGAAAAACCGGTCAGCCAGGTGGTGTAGGCTTCCCACTTAAACCAGTGCAGATTAGCCGGCATCACCTGCGGCCCGAGCTTGTATTTCACCACCTCGTAGAAACCACCACCATGAATGGCGGATAACTGGCCTTTAATACCGCGCGCTTCATTTTCGTCGCTGGGTTTTTCCAGGCTCAGATCGAGCCAGACAAAATAAAAGGATGCACCGATCCAGGCGATACCGGCCAGCACGTGAAACCAGCGCAGAAAAAGATTCAGCCAGTCAAAGATATAGCCTTCCATTAATGGGCCTCCGGCTTGGTCCAGACCGAACGGCCAGCGACAAAGGTTTCGCGTACTGCACGGTCATCGCCGAGGATCATCAGGCTGAACAGGGTTTCGTCCAGGGTTTTACAGATTGACTGACGACGCTTCATCAGATCGGTGCCAGCCAGATCCAGCACAACAAAATCGGCTTCTTTACCACTTTCGAAGTTACCGATTTTATCGTCCACAGACAGCGCTTTGGCGTTACCCAGCGTCATCATATAAAAGGCGCGTTGCGGCGCCAGTTTACTGCCTTTTAACTGGCAGATTTTGTAGGCTTCATTCATGGTCTGCAGCATCGAAAAACTGGTACCACCACCGACATCGGTTGCTACGCTGACATCCACCGGAAACGGCTGATCATCCAGCTGAAATAAACCGCTGCCGAGAAACAGGTTCGACGTCGGGCAGAACGAAATTTTGCTGCCGGTTTCGCTCATACGCTGATAATCCTCAGCATCGAGGTGCACACAGTGGGCAAATACACTGCGTTCGCCGAGCAGGCCGTAGTGATCGTACACATCCAGATAGCTTTTACGCTCCGGGAACAGCTCTTTTACAAAAGCAATTTCATCCAGATTTTCCGCCAGATGGGTCTGCATATAAACGCCCGGATTATCGGCCAGCAGTTGTCCCGCCGCCGCCAGTTGTTCCGGCGTAGAGGTAATAGCAAAGCGCGGGGTAATGGCGTACAGCTGACGGCCATTATTGTGCCAGCGATCGATCAGCTCCTGCGTATCAGCGACCGAGCTTTCTACCGTATCACACAACGCTTCCGGTGCATGACGGTTCATCATCACCTTGCCGCAGATCATACGCGTATTCAGACGCTGACTGATTTCGAAAAAAGCGTCCACCGCACTCTTATGCACAGTACCGAACACCAGTGCCGTAGTCGTACCGTTTTTCAGCAGTTCCTGCAGGAAAAATTCCGCTGCATTATTCGCGACTTCTGTGTTGGCGAAATTCACTTCCGTCGGGAAGGTGTAATTATTCAGCCAGTCGAGCAGCTGCTCGCCGTAGGAGGCAATCACATCCACTTGCGGATAATGAATATGGGTGTCGATAAAACCCGGCATAATCAGGGCATTATCGTACTGAGTCACGCGGAGATCCGGATACTGAGCCAGCATGGTGGCGGCATCGCCACAACCAATCACGGTGCCGGCATCGGTGTCCGTGATCAGCAGACCATCGGCAAAGTACTGGGGAGTCTGTTCATCGAGGAAATGCAGCACGCGTCCCCGGTAGCCCTGATAATTCATGCTCTTTCTCACAAGTTTATTCGGATATTCCAATCGTCCGGAAAGAAAAATTCTTCCAGATTATTGCCCGGACCAACGCGGTCGACGATCCAGAAATCACACACACGGTTTAATGCCAGCAACGGATGATGCCAGCAATTGGCTTTGTAATTCACGCCTTCCTCACCACTGGCGAGAAACAGCTTAAAGCTGGATGGGTCTGGCACCTCATCGCCATTAACAATATGGCTCAGGCATACCAGCACCAGATAAGGTTCATCCGACGACGGCAGAAATGCCTGACTGCCCAGAGGATGACGCTCCATCATGCCAATGCTCATCGGCAGGGTACGTGGCTGGGCGCGGAAAATACTGATAATACCCTGCCCGCTTTGTGGCTCCGCCCCCACAGTAACCTGCGCCAGATTATGGTAACGCTCGGTGGTACCGTTATTAATCATAACCGGCTTACCACGCACGCTCACCAGCTCACCGAAGGGCGCAAAACTTTCGGCGGTTAAAGGCTCAGATTGCAGAATTAATTCCATCACTGAATTCCTCAGGAACCACGATAAGTCGAGAAACCATTGGCCGACAGCAACAGCGGCACGTGGTAGTGCTCGGTTGGCGTATCGATTTCAAACAGAATATCCACCTGCGGATACAAAGTGCTCAGACCCTGTGCGGCATAATAGGCCCCGGTCGAGAATTCCAGTTTGTACAGTCCGGACTCACGCTCACGGGTTCCCAGCCAGTCAATAATACGGCCATCTTCGTTGGTCGCGGCACTGGCCATGCTTTGCCATTGTGGGTCGGCAACCGAAGCGGTTGCCGATTTAAATAAACGCACCTCAACCCCAACCGCCGGACGGCCGCGCTGGGTGTCGAGGATATGCGTTGTAATTACACTCTTCTGCATGTTCTGCTCCTTAAGTCGCCGGACCAAGAATTTTTTTAATGCGCAAATCGGTAATCATCATCTGATTCTCAGCGGCATTACGGATTTCCTGCTCACGGCTGTTCGGCAGTCGCTGCTCCAGCAGTGCCAGCATCTGCCCGGCACTCTTGCCGGTGGCAAATACGATAAAAATAAAGCCAAACTTTTCTTCATAGGCACTGTTACCAGCCGCCAAAGCCTCCAGTACGGCCTCGGGCGCACCCGTTGCTCCGCTCTGTTCGTGCGAGGCGATGGCTTTGGTATTGGCGTATTTAGCGCGCAGTGAGTTTACATCACCGATTTTCGGATGGGCGGTAAAAGCCTGCAGAAAATCAGGCTCTTCCATTGTCCACCAGAATTCATCCGCCTTCTGCAGCAGCTCATCCACCGAGGCATAGGGGCGCGCGGCAACCACTTTTTCCACCCAGCGTTCTGCCGCACAGCAACTGGTAAAGGCGGCGATGGCCTCCGCCACCGTCAGGTTATTCAGTTCATCGAGTGTCATTGGGCATCCTTCAGGAATCCACTATTTATCTGTGTTCAAAAAACCGAACACGCGTAAACGGCTGATACCGCCATCCGGGTACATATTCAGTTTGATATGAGTAAAGGTCTGCTCGCCACTGATCACTTCGTCTTTGTAGAAATGTTCGGCATCGGCCGTCAGCTTCTGACGTTCTATCACCGGTACCCACTCAGAGGTTTCCTGCGGATGCTCACCTTCCGGCATGGTAATGCCCAGCAGTGAGAAACCATCCGGATAATTACCTTTAAAGTGCGCGGTATCGACCACGACCTTTTTAATGCTGCCGGTACCGGCCAGCTTAATAATAATCCAGTCGCATTCACGGCCACCGCGACGACGCTTGGTTTCCCAGCCGTCTCCCATATTGACGCCACGATCCGGCATGATCAGGTTGCTCATCGAGCTGAAGAACATATCGCTGCACTCCACCGGACGCGCACCGTTTTTAACGAAGGCCAGATCCACAGGCTCACCCGGCAGGAACCAGTTACTGTCCATCACCGCTTCGCCGTACACACGTAAACGGGCTATGCCACCATCGGGGAAACTATTGATACGCAGATGAGTCCACACACCAGCGGAATCACAATCAATAAAATTATTGCTGTCCGGATTTACGTCCTGCTGCGCTACGATCATGGTCCACTCAGTGCTGTTATCCGGTGCTGTTTTGCTGTTACAGGCTTCAATCGATACCTGCTTCGGCGCGTTACCGGCAAAGTGCGTAGTGCATACGTTAAAGCCCTTGATACGACCCTGAGTACCCAGCTTGAGGATGGCCCAGTCGTAACCGGCAACACGCTTACGGCGGCTTTCCCAACCATCCATCCATTTACCGCGATCGGTGTATTTTCCGTCAATAAACACCGGGGCTTCCGGCTTGATCAGGTTTTCCATTTCAGCAAAGAAATCATCACTGCAGCTCAGCACCTGACCGCCCAGACGACGGTTTGCCAGATCAATCCACTCACTGTAAGGATGCACTTCGTTTTTCATATTCTTCTCAACATTATCAGACGGATAATTCTGACGATGATCGGATCGTCAGGTTATTA
>NZ_DDCJ01000001.1:3502-13187 GCF_002335285.1 Thalassolituus sp. UBA2009 | reverse complement strand
CTCTCCTTGTTCTGAGAAAAACTAGCTCTCAGCAGGACCTATTCAATTAGTGTCGACAGGCCCTAAGGATGACTTACAGACTGATGTCTGATGACGCCACTGCGTCACCGGTCAGCCCTTCCTGCAATTGTTTCCAGCTCAGGCCTTTGCGCCGGGCTTTGTCTTCGGTATCTGTAGCAGCAGCTGTACTTTTCCGCGCCAGCAGCTGGGCGGCGACCGATACTGCCACTTCCATCGGTAATTTCCCGCCGACCTGTGGCAGGCCGATGGGCATGGTCAGTTGCGCCAGTTGCTCAGCACTGAACCCGGCATGCTGCAAACGCAGGGCAAAACGCTCGGTTTTGGTTTGCGAACCGATGCAGCCAATAAAGTGAAAATCTGTACGCGCCAGTGCCGCCTGTAATAATTCAAAATCCAGCTGATGATTATGGGTCAGAATCACCAGCTCACTGCCCGCCGGCAGTTTTGCAATCATATCGACCGGTTCAGGCAGGCAAACACAATCAATATTGGCGGCCAGTGTGTCTGCCGGCGGAAATTGTTCCGCGCGGTTATCCACCCAGATAACCGGCTGCTCCAGCCCGCCCAGAATATTCATCAGAGCTTTCGCCACATGACCGGCACCAAAGACTACCAATGGTGCAGTCTGCAACTGAAATAATTCCAGCAGTACGCTGACACTGCCGCCACAACACTGCCCGGCTTTGGCTGCCAGCGGAATTTTTTCCATTTTCTGCAAGGCAAGCGGGCCTGTTTTACTGAGCTGCGTACTGACTGATCCGGCGGTTTCAGCCAACCATGCCCGCGCTTTCTGAATTAACTGAAATTCAAGCTGGCCACCGCCCAGAGTGTCAAACTGATCCTGAGCGGTGATGACCATCTTACTGCCGGGATCGCGCGGTACAGAGCCAGCACTGCCCATTACCGTGGCAATGACATAAGAGTCGCTGCGTTGCTGGCAGCGGGCAATTGCATCGTACCAGCGCACAAATTTCATGCTTTGCTCTCCTGCTGACAGAACATCACGGCATTTAATACCCGCTCAGGGGTTGCCGGGGTATCCAGTGGTGGACTGATTGTATAATCCGCCACACTGGCGACCGCATCACGCAGAGCACACCAGACGGCAATGCCATGCATAAATGGCGGCTCGCCAACGGCTTTCGAGTTATAAATGGTATCTTCAGCGTTAGCGCGGTCGAACAGCTGCACATTAAAGTGCGCTGGAATATCAACCGATGTCGGAATTTTATAGGTCGCTGCGGAGTTGGATTGCAGACGGCCTTTATCGTCCCACAATAACTCTTCCGTGGTTAACCACCCCATGCCCTGAATAAAACCGCCTTCTATCTGGCCAATATCAATCGCCGGATTCAGCGAACGGCCAACGTCGTGCAGAATATCGGCACGCAGTACTTTATATTCACCGGTCAGGGTATCAATTTCGACTTCGGCGCAGCAGGCGCCAAACGCAAAATAAAAGAACGGACGCCCACTGGCAGTGTCGCGGTTGTAATGAATTTTTGGTGTGGCGTAATAACCGGTGGTCGAAAGGGATACGCGGTTCTGGTACGCCAGAGTGACGAAATCGGCAAAGGAGATCCATTGCGCGCTGTTCTCATCGGCACCGATTACCACATGGTTATTGATAAAGCGTACGTCGCCGGCATTGACCTGATAATGCTGCTGCGCAAACTGCACCAGTCGCGATTTAAGAATCTGGCAGGCATTCTGCGCGGCCTTACCATTTAAGTCCGAGCCGGATGACGCCGCCGTCGGCGAGGTATTCGGTACCTTATCGGTCGCTGTGGCACTGGCCTGAATCATATCGATATCAAGATCGAACTCATGGGCGACTACCTGGGCCACTTTGGTAAATAGCCCCTGCCCCATTTCTGTACCACCATGATTCAGGTGAATCGAACCATCGGTATAGATATGTACCAGCGCACCGGCCTGATTTAAAAACTGAATGGTAAATGAAATACCAAAACGCACCGGTGTTAATGCCAGCCCGCGTTTTTTCCAGCGGTTAGTACGATTAAACTCGGTAATGGCGGCACGGCGTGCACGGTAGTCACAATCCTGTTCCAGCTGTTCAACCAGTTCGGGTAAAAAGAAATCTTCAACCGGCTGGCCGTAATGGGTACTGCCGCCGTCGCGGTAAAAGTTGGCCTTACGTACATCCAGCGGATCTTTACCCACTTTACGGGCAATATCGTCCAGCATGGCTTCGGCAAAGATCATTCCCTGCGGCCCGCCAAAACCACGATAAGCAGTATTTGATACGGTATTGGTTTTACAGCGATGACCGATGACACGGGCGTTATTCAGATCATAGGCGTTATCCACATGGAACATCGCTCGATCAACAATGGCGTCGGATAAATCCGGCGAGTATCCGCAAAAACCGGCCAGCTCAATATCAGCACCGAGAATTTTACCGTTTTCATCAATGCCCAGCTGATAACGGTTATAAAAATCATGGCGCTTGCCGGTTAATACCATATCGTCCTGGCGGTCGAGACGCATTTTTACCGGACGGTTCTGGCGCCGGGCAAAAACCGAAGCAATACAACCCCACTGTGCCGCCTGGGTTTCTTTACCACCAAAACCACCGCCCATGCGCCGTACTTCCACCTGCACATGGTTGATTGGCAGATCCAGCACTTCTGAAACCAGCTTCTGCACTTCCGTCGGATGCTGGCTGGAGCAATAGAGTTTAATACCACCGTCTTCGGCTGGCAGGGCGTAACTGATCTGGCCTTCCAGATAAAAATGCTCCTGCCCTTTTACATACAGCTCGCCACTCATCTGTATCGGCGCTGCCGTAATAGCAGATGCCGCATCACCTTTCTGCATACTGTGTGCAGGGCGAACAAAGGCATTCTGCTGCAACGCCTCTTTAATGGTTAACAGTGCCGGATGCTCTTCATAGCTGACCTGCGCCAGCAACACCGCGCGCTTGGCCTGCTCAAAGCTTTCTGCCAGCACGGCAAATAATGCCTGACCGTGAAATTCCACCACGCCATCGGCAAATATCGGATCGCCTTTAAAGACCGGGCCAATATCTTTTTCACCGGGAATATCATCCAGTGTAATCACATCAACCACACCCGGAGCATTGCACACGGCGGTTAAATCGAGCGACAGAATTTTGCCATGGGCAATGGTACTTTTTCCGACAGCAGCAAATAAGGTTCCGGCCTGTTCTGGCATATCATCAATATAGGTTGCCGTACCCAGTACGTGTTTTTCAGCGCTTTCATGCGCCAGCTTACTGCCGCTTTTACCTTTGGCCGGACGCTGGCGACGTGCTTCCCAGGGCGTTACTTTTGAAGAAACGTGGCTCATGCTGCATCTCCTGCCTGTCCGGCGGTTAATTCCAGATAGCTTTTCAGCAACAGATTACGCGTAACCTGCAGGCGATATTCTTTGCTGGCACGAACATCCGACAGCGGCTGATAATCCTGGCCGATGAAGTTCGCAGCCTGTAAAAACGTATTTTCAGAAAACGGCTGGCCAATTAATGCCTGCTCGGTTTTCTGTGCCCGTAATGGCGTGGCCGCAACACCACCGCAGGCCAGACGTGCATTTTTTATAATGCCGTTCTGCACATCCATAAAGAGTGCAAACATAACCGCAGAAATATCATCGTCGTAACGCTTACTGATTTTATGCAGCGTCAGCGATTCGCTGCTCTGTAATTTATTAATGCGTATGGCGCGTAAATATTCACCGGGTTGCAGCACGGTCTGTTTATAACCCAGATAAAAATCATTAATGGCAACCTCACGGCGGCCATGGTTTCCGTCAATTTCCAGCGTCGCATTTAACGCTAAAAAAGCGGGGGGCGTATCGCCAATCGGTGAAGCATTAGCAATATTGCCCCCCAAAGTGCCCATATTGCGGATCTGGCGTGAGCCAATTCGATGCAAGAGCTGAGCAAACGAAGGAAAAAGATCAGCCAGCTCATGCTCAGCCTGACTGTAGGTAACACCGGCTCCCAACCATAACTGCTCGTCCAGCACCTGTGTCCGGGCAAGCGTGCTGATACGGTTAAGACAAATAATGGTGTCGAATTGTTTAAAGCGCTGGGTAATTTCCAGGCCTACATCGGTACCACCGGCCCACAGGCAGGCATCCGGATAGTCGCGCAGCAACGCTTTCAGTTGCTCTTCAGTTAATGGCATAAATAAACGGCGGCCATCAACATTCTGCAGCGCAACCGGAGAACCATCGGCCGGTACATCGCTTTGCGGGTTAAAGGTTTGCACGCCATTGCGGGCTGATACCTCGCTGACATCACAGGCTGGCAGTGCCGCCATTTTATGTGCGGCTTCGATAATCGGACGATAGCCGGTACAACGGCAGAGGTTTCCGGAAAGAGCAGCGTGAATCTGCTCATCGCTTAATGCACTCTGCTGTTCATACTGCCCGGTCTGCTGATACAGATTCGCCAGCGACATAACAAAGCCCGGAGTGCAGAATCCGCATTGTGAGCCATGGCAATCAACCATCGCCTGCTGTGCAGGATGCAATTGTCCGGCGCGACCAATACCGGAAGGGGTTAACAGATAGCGTTCGTGCACATTAGCCATTAACGCAATACAGGCATTCAGTGTGCGGTATTCAATACCACGCTCTGTCATTTCACCCAGCATCAATGTGCAGGCTCCGCAATCTCCCGCTGCACAACCTTCTTTTACATCAGGTTGCATCATCGTGGTGCGCAGGTATTTCAGAATGGTACAATTTGGATCAATTTTATTGTCTTCAATCCAGCGACCGTTTAGGTTAAATCGAATCACGCTTACACCTGTTTTCTGCCCGACAGCTCTGTTTATCCGTGCGGCCTGTACGCCCTGAAAGCGTATTCGCGGCGGCACCGCCCGACAGAGCTGAATTTCAGTAGAGAATTCTGTCCGGGGAATGCGTTGCAATTTCCTGACCAACCGGTCAAGCATATAACAAAACATGCTGAGATGCGTAGCTGCAGCATGTGGCAAGCTAATTGCTAACGATTTGTCCAAGTGGTCAGCTTTTAAATTTGAGGAATCTTAGTGCCAGCACAAGAATCAACCATGCGCCTGCATCTGAGCGGTATCCGCAAAGAGTATCCGGGCTGCCTTGCCAACGATGATATTGAATTGTTGGTGAATGCCGGCGAGACCCACGCCTTACTTGGGGAGAACGGCGCCGGCAAAAGTACCCTGATGAAGATTATCTACGGCGTAATCAAACCCGACGCCGGTAAGATTGTCTGGCAGGGTGAAGCCATTCAGATGAACGGCCCGGCTCATGCGCGCCAGCTGGGTATTGGTATGGTGTTCCAACATTTCTCACTGTTTGAAACCCTCACCGTTGCCGAAAATATTGCCCTGAGCCTGCCGGCAGACGAAAGCCGGGACATGGAAGCACTGAGTCAGCGCATCCGCGAGATTTCCACGCACTATGGAATGGCACTGGACCCTGACCGCCATGTACATACGCTCTCGGTCGGGGCACAGCAGCGGGTCGAAATTGTCCGTTGTCTGTTGCAGGACATTAAGCTGTTGATTCTCGATGAACCCACTTCGGTTCTTACCCCGCAGGAAGTACGCGAACTGTTCCGCACCTTGAAGACCCTCGCTGCTGAAGGCTGCTCCATTCTGTTTATCTCCCACAAGCTCGACGAAGTGACCGAGCTCTGCAATGCCGCTACCGTATTGCGCAACGGCCGTGTTACGGGACGTTGCAACCCACAGGAAGTCAGCAGTGAAGATCTGGCGCGGATGATGGTGGGTGAAGATACTCCGCTGAATCAGAATTATCAGAAAGCCGAGGGCGGAGAGACCGCACTCAGCCTGAACAACCTCAGCTTTACCCCGGAAGATCCGTTCGGCGTTACCCTTAACAACCTGAACCTTAAGGTAAAAGCCGGCGAAATTCTCGGCATCGCCGGTGTTGCCGGCAATGGTCAGGACGAACTCTGCGCACTGCTCAGCGGCGAAGAAACCACCAGCCCTGAAAGCATCGAATTGCTCGGCCAGAATATCGGCGCCATGAGCCCCGATCAGCGCCGTCGGCTGGGTTTTGCTTTTGTACCTGAAGAACGTCTGGGGCGCGGTGCCGTCCCCAATATGTCGCTGGTCGGAAATACGCTGCTCAGCAGCAGTCATCGTGATTTGAAAGCCAATGGCTGGATTAACTACCGCAAAGTACGCGAATTCGCCCGCGATATTATTGAAAAATATAACGTTAAATGCGCCAACGAATATGCTCAGGCCAAAAGCCTGTCCGGCGGTAATCTGCAGAAATTTATTATCGGCCGTGAAATAGAACAGCAGCCGAAATTGCTGGTGTGTTCCCATCCAACCTGGGGAGTGGATATTGGCGCTGCGATTTTAATCCGCCATGCGCTGATCCAGCTGCGCGACGAAGGCGCCGCTATTATTGTGGTATCCGAAGATATTGATGAGCTGTATCAGATTTCTGACCGTATCGGCGCCATCTGTGACGGGCAACTGAGCCCGGTAAAACCAACCCAGGACGTGGGTATCGAAACACTGGGTCAGTGGATGGCCGGTCAATTTGGTCACGACAGTGCCAATCCATCCTCGTTGGAGAGCGCACATGCTTAAGCTTGAAAAACGTCAGGCCGATTCCCGCCTGATGAGTTATGTATCCCCTCTTATCGCTATTGTGCTGACCCTGTTTGCCGGTGCGTTGCTGTTTTCTGTACTGGGTCATGACCCGCTGCACGCTCTGTATACCTTTTTCATTTCACCACTGACCAATGCCTATGGCTGGACCGAACTGGGAATAAAAGTAGCGCCATTGTTACTCTGTGCCATGGGTCTGACACTGTGTTACCGCGCCAAAATCTGGAATATCGGTGCCGAAGGCCAGTTTATTATGGGGGCACTGGGCGGCAGTATGGCTGCGCTGCAGTTTCTTGATGCTGAAAGCCGCTGGGTGCTGGTGCCGATTCTGATTGCCGGCAGCATCAGTGGTTTATTGTGGGGAGCACTGGCGGCGTGGCTGAAAACCCGCTTTAACGCCAACGAAATCCTGACCACCATTATGCTTAACTACATCGCCCTGAACGCTCTGCTGTACGCCGTACACGGGCCTCTGCGCGATCCGGCCGGATTCAATTTTCCGGAATCTGCCATGTTTGCCGATGCCGCGCTGTTACCCCTGTTCAGCGACGATTACCGCCTGAATATTTCCATTCTGTTTGCGCTGTTCTTTACCGTGGTTATCTGGACGGTGATGGCGCGCAGCTGGGTTGGTTATCAGATTCAGGTACTGGGTGAAGATGCCAAAGCAGCACGTTATGCCGGTTTTAATACCAACCGTCTGACCTGGTTTGCCTTATTAGTCTGCGGTGCTCTGGCAGGCCTCGCCGGTGTTGCCGAAGTGACCGGACCGATTGGCCAGTTAATTCCTCACGTATCACCGGGCTATGGTTACGCTGCCATTATTGTGGTGTTCCTTGGCCGTATGCAGCCCTTTGGTATTTTGCTGGCCAGTATGCTGCTGGCTCTGACCTTTATGGGCGGAGAAATGGTACAGATCGAAATGAGCCTGCCAAAATCCCTGACCGGATTATTCCAGGGCATGCTGCTGTTTTTCCTGCTGGCTGCGGATCTTCTGATCAGCTATCGCATTGTCTTTCAACCTCGTACAGCCCGGGCCTGAGTCATGGATATCGATTTAATTACAAATATTTTATTTGCCACGTTCAAAACCGGCACTCCGCTGATTCTGATTGCACTGGGTGAGATGGTCTGCGAAAAGTCCGGTGTTCTTAATCTGGGTCAGGAAGGCATGTTACTGGTTGGCGCCGTAGTCGGCTTTATTGCGGCATCCGTTACCGGCAATTATTTTCTGGCAACCTTCTGCGCCATATTCGCCGGTATGGGTATGGCCTTTCTGTTTGGCTACCTGTCTATCACACTGGCTTCCAATCAGGTTGCAACCGGTCTTGCGCTGACCATTTTTGGTGGCGGTCTGAGTGCATTTCTGGGTACCAATTATATTGGTATTGGCCTTGAGGGCATTCAGGTCTGGTCGGTGCCGCTGCTGAGCGATATCCCGGTGATTGGCAAAGTACTGTTTCAGCACGACCCTCTGGTGTATTTAACCCTGGCGTTATTCGCGCTGGTTTTCTGGGTATTCCGCAGTACCCGCCTGGGGTTAAAAATCCGTGCTGTAGGTGAAAATCCGGAAGCGGCAAACGCCATCGGTATTAACGTACAGCAGATCCGTTTTATGGCCGTGCTTTTTGGTGGCGCCATGACCGGTCTGGCCGGCGCTTACCTGTCACTGGTTTACACCCCGATGTGGAGTGACGGCATGTCTGCAGGACGAGGCTGGATTGCATTGTCACTGGTTGTTTTTGCCAGCTGGAAAGCCGAACGTATTCTGCTGGGTGCCTATCTGTTTGGTTTTGCCAGTATTCTGCATCTGGTGTTGCAGGGAACACGTTTTGAAGTTCCGCCAAATATTATGGCGATGCTGCCTTATGCGGCCACCATTATTGTATTGGTCTGGCTTTCATCCGATGCGATAAAAACCAAAATGAGTGCACCAAAGTCTATTGGTCAGCCGTACCGGCCACTGGCTTAAGAACTAGAAGATACTGGCCTGATCTGCTGTTTACAGAACCGCAGACAGGCCCGATTCTCTGGTATTAATTCAGACGAAATTTATTTCTGAATAATGCCAAACCATTACCCGGTTAACGTTCCAGAAATGATAAAAAGACCAAAATGGTCAATGTTAAAAATAACAGGGAATTCATCTTTTAACGGATGAAATAAACGGAATTGATTGATAGATTGAGTGCGTTGATTAAACCAAATTCAAGCAACCTATTAGAAATAACACCTTGTAAAATCTGGAGAGAAAAAATGAAAAAGCAACTTCTGGCCATGGCCGTTATCGCTGCTGCTACCGGCACAGCCCAGGCAGAACAATTCTGGGCTGATAACAGCGTATCGTTACTGTACGGCGAAGACTACACCATGACCCCTAACAATGGTGAAAAAAACGCTGTAACCAACATGACTCTGGAACACGTTTCCGGTCATAGCTGGGGCAGCCTGTTCTTCTTCGTTGACCGTCTGGTTGGTGAAGGTGACTACAGCGAGACTTACGGTGAGTTTTCTCCAACGTTCACGCTGAAAAAATTTGAAGAAGGCAGCTTTGTAAAAGCTATTAATGCTGCTTTTACCTATGAATTCGGCTCCAGCACTACCAGCAAGTTCTTCCTGCCTGAAGGTGGCGCATATAGCCAAGATAACTACCTCTACGGTATTGGTGCTGACCTGAACATTCCTGGCATGAATTACTTCAGCACAACGTATTATTACTCTCAGCTTAATAACACTTTCACTAATGGTGATAACGACCATCAGCTGACTTTTGTTTACGGCTGGTCATCAGGCAACCTGAACATCGATGGTTTCCTCGACTGGTCTACAGGTACTGATCAGCATGATTCCGAGCTGAACTTCACCCCACAGCTTACCTATAACGTTGGCCCTGCTCTGGGTGTCAGCAACAAGGTAAAAGTAGGTGTTGAGTACAGCTACTGGAACAACAAATTCGGTGCCAAAGGCATGGAAGACAAAGACCGCGATCAGAACGCTGTCAGCCTGCTGCTGAAAGTACACCTGTAATCATCCGGGTGTGA
>NZ_DDCJ01000001.1:558-3236 GCF_002335285.1 Thalassolituus sp. UBA2009 | reverse complement strand
TAGGCCCTCACAGACTATGTTATGCCAGATTCTGTTCTTACTGGCGGGAAGTGATATGAGCACACAAAAATACAAGACCGGCGCTATTCGTGAGCGCAACAATGAAAATATTCTTGCTGCAGCCGAGCAGGAGTTTGTATTACATGGTTTTAAGGGTACCAGCATGCAGGCCATTGCTGACCGTGCCGGCGTTCCCAAAGCCAATATCCATTATTACTTTAAGAACAAGGGCAATCTGTATCGTGCCCTGCTGGAAAATATCCTGACCACCTGGAACGAAGTACTGTCCGATATTAATGCCGACAGTGATCCTGCTCATATTCTGAGCCTGTTTATCCGTACCAAGATTCGTCTTTCCTATACCCATCCGAATGCATCTAAAATTTTCGCCATGGAAATCATTCAGGGCGCACCTTACCTGAAAGATTATATCAGTGGTGCAATGCGCTTATGGGTCAGAGAGAAAACTCAGGTAATTCAGAGCTGGATTGATGCCGGTAAAATCCGTGCCGTAGATCCGACCCATCTTATTTTTATGATCTGGTCATCAACTCAGCATTACGCTGACTTTGAAACCCAGGTACTCGAAGTAACCAACAAACGTCAGTATGAAGAAGAAGATATTCTGCGTATTGGTGATTTTCTTGAAGATATGATTCTGCGCGGCTGTGGCCTGACACCGCCAGGGCGTGCGGCCTATCTGGCGACAACAGATAATACAGAAACCAGCACAGAAGATACTGCTGCGGTTTAACCCATGCACTCACAGAACCCGCTCCGGGATTCTGTGAGTACGTTTCAGTGATTATTAATCACCAGCTTTAAGCCCTGCTCAGTCATCGTCCGGTCATATCGGTCGAGATCCAGCGGTATACGCAGGTGAATTTCTGCGCCCTGGTTTTCCGCACCCTGACGGCGCTCACACACTTCAATGCTGCCGTGCAGAATACGTGTAACCAGATTATACGCCAGATGCATCCCCAGACCGGTTTTGCCGCGGTTACGGCCTGTAGTAAAAAACGGATCAAAAATATGCTCGCGCACTTCATTACTGATGCCGACGCCATCGTCTTTATAGATCAGCGTCAGAAGGTTTTCTGTTACATCTATACTGCCATGTATCTGAATATGACTGTCACCACCGTCCGGATAGCCATGATCCAGCGAGTTGCCAATCAGTGCTCCCATTACCAACCCAAGCGTCTGCCGGCAGGTGTTCAGAATAACCGACTGGCTGAGGTTATATTCAATACGACAGGTGTTGTCTTCAACAAAAAAGTCATCATTGTTACCGGCAAATTCCTGCAGAAATTCTTCCAATGAAAAGCGCGAGCGGAAATCACTTTCTTCATCAACTGCCAGCGATTTAAAGGTACGCACCAGGCGGTGTGAGCGGTTCAGATTTTCATCGATCAGTAACAAACCTTCTGAAATATTATTAATCTGCGCCGAGAAGGTATTTTTATCCAGACTGCCGTCTTTCACCCGCTGCTGAATCAGCAATACTGAATCTTCGATATAACTCCGGGCCGTTACACAAATGCCCAGCGGCGTATTCAGCTCATGGGCAACACCGGCAACCAGACTGCCCAGCTGCGCCATTTTTTCATTTTCTACCTGCTCATGCTGGTTTTCCTGCAGGGTATCAAGCAGACGGTTAAGCGATAAAATGGCATTATTCAGTTCGCCCGTCCGTTCTTCTACTTTCTGCTCCAGCTGATTTTTAAGCTGTTGCAACTCACGGTCGGAATCATCACGCTCTGCCATTACCTGCTGAAGCTGCTGGCATAAACGGTTAATAGTATGGCCAATGCGGTTAAGCTCATCACTGCCGCCACCATCATCCGGCAACTGTACCAGTGCACGAATATCACCACGCTCCGCCCAGTCAGTAAGAGCGCGCAGCTGAGAGCCGGCATAACGTTTGCGCCACCTGAATACCGCAAACGACAGTAAAACCGCCAACAACAGAACCGTCATCAGATGCTGTAACAGCACAACCGGAGCCATCGCCAGAATCTGTTGACGCATTGCCGCCAAATCCAGCTGCAAATGCAGACTGCCGACCAGAATACTGCGCTCGCCATTGTGATAATGCAGATCAAACTGCCGCTCCTGCAGAACCTTGTAGCGGGTTTTTCGTTCCCGGCCTGTCCGGCGGAAAAGTGCTCGCCATTACCGGCATCCAGCACGGCAGCGCGGATATAAGGAAACTGTACCAGAGCCGCCAGCTGGGATTTGACCTGTGGAATATCAAAACTCCACACGCTCTGCGCCAGAGCCGGCAAATAGCCGCTGCGGATCTGTTGCAGCAGGGCTTCATTGTGGCGGAATTCCGAGCGGTAAGCGCTGTACAGCGTCACAGAGGATGACAACAGAGATAACAGCAGGCTGACTATAAACAGCCGGATCAGCAACCGTCGGCCGGAAGCACTGCGCCAGTAAAATGTACTCATGTTCCCTCCCTGCATATTCCCTTGCTTAGCGTTCAGTGAGCACAGGTTCTATGAGTCTAGAAAGACTGCGGCTGATAGCCAGCTCAACAGGAGTGAGAATAAAAAACAGTCTGTAAGTGAGCTGCGATATACCTGTTATTTATAAATCACTTCACAAAGTGGCCAGTATCCTAGGGCCTGTTAACACTAATTAAACAAGCCTGTTATCGGCTAAAAATTCCT
>NZ_DDCJ01000001.1:0-333 GCF_002335285.1 Thalassolituus sp. UBA2009 | reverse complement strand
GGTTAAGCGAACGAACAGCAACGCCGGATGGGGGATTTTTAGCCATAACCCTTCGGGCTGAGGCCAGTTTTCCCCATGAACATCGTTGTTCGTCAGTCATTTAGCCCGCTACCCATCTGCCCGGAGCAGAGGGGCGCGAAGCCCGCAGGGTCAGGAACATGGATGTTCCTGACAATATCAATCCTCTCTCCTTGTTCTGAGAAAAACTGGCTCTCAGCAGGCCCGATTTACTTAGTGTTAACAGGCCCTGGCTACATGACTTGCCTGCCTGATGCAGCCTGTTATCATCAACGCCGGCAGATTAACACCTGGTCACTGCTAACGATCCGCCGC
>NZ_DDCJ01000136.1:0-4729 GCF_002335285.1 Thalassolituus sp. UBA2009 | reverse complement strand
TTAGTCCACTCTCTCATCGCCTTGTCTGAAAAATTTTTAACCAATACCAGGCCTGTTTAGTTTGTGTCGACAGTCTCTAACCACTATGATGGCAATGCAAAATCCTGAACTCCAGAGCCTGCAGCGTAAGATCGAAAAACTGCTGACCGTGCACCAGGAACTGCGCGAGCAGAATAAAGCCATGCGCGCTGCGGAAGCGAGCTGGCAGGCCGAGCGTGCAAAACTGATGCAGCAGAACGAAATTGCCCGTCGCAAGGTCAATGAAATGATTACCCGTCTGCAAACGCTGGAGCGCAATAGTGGCTAACCCATCCAAAACCCTGGAATTACTGATTCTCGACCGCGAGTACCGCATCAACTGTCCCGATGGCGCAGAAGAAAAACTGCGCGATGCGGCGCGCTATCTCAACGAGAAAATGTCCGAAATAAAAAACGCCGGTTCCTCCGCCGGTAAAGTGCTGGGCACCGATCGTGTGGCGGTTATTGCGGCACTGAACATCGCCCATCAGCTGCGTGAGCTGGAAGCCGAAAACCTGCAGATGAAGCGCGATCTGAACAAGATGAACGCCGCCATTGACGAAGCTCTGGAGCAGGATCTGCAGCTGGAGCTGTGATTCTGTAACGCAGTTTTCATTACAAAATCCTCATTTTTTCATAATGATCTCTGATATACTGCGCCTGCTCCCTGGGGTGTTTGCCAGTCGATAAAGTCCTGAGCCGATGCACTTTTTTATGGAAGGTTTCACTCGCTGATGTGCGCATGTCCGCCCGACGGAAAGCCTGATTCAGTGTCTGGCCTGCCACCTTGGACCACAGGGTTCAAGGCCTTTATTTACGACAGCGGCACAGTGGGGAGCCCTTCCGATTTCTGCGTTTAATTCCGATGAATAAAACCGAACTCCGCCGGCATATGCGCCGCCAACGCCACGCGCTTAACCGCCGCCAGCGTCAGCAGGCCGCACAGCAGCTACTGCACTCTCTGCGTCAGTCGACGCACTTTCAGCATTCGCGTCATGTTGCCGTGTATTTAACCAATGATGGCGAGATTGATACCTCGGTCTTTATCCGCGACTTACAGCGCCGTGGCAAAACCCTCTACCTGCCGGTGCTGCACCCGCTGCGTAAAGGACACCTGAGCTTTCTGCCCTTTAACCGCCAAAGCCGCATGATCAAAAACCGTTTTGGTATCAGCGAGCCAGACTTTGCCAGCCACCGGGCGATGCCGGCACGTTTTATCAATCTGATCTGTATGCCGTTGGTCGCCTTCGATGAGAGTGGCAACCGGCTGGGAATGGGTGGCGGCTTTTACGACCGCACACTGGCCTTCAGCCGCCAGCCCGGAAACAAACCCCGGCTGATTGGCTGTGCCTATGAATTACAAAAGACAGCGGCACTACCCGCTGAAGACTGGGATATCCCACTGACAGCCATTGCCACCGATGCAGGGTTGCATCGTTTTCAGGCTCACGCTGAATAATTCCGACGTGCTTTGTTCAGCGAATGCTGTTTTCCATCGTCATCAGTGACGCCGGACGCTTAACCTCGCTGGTCATACCAGTCACCGCTGCCCCCAGCAGCACAATGACACTGAGAAGAATCAGAATATCGGGTTTTTTCATTACTGTTTGTTCCTACTGCATTCCGTATTACGGATTAGAACCTGTGATCATTGAATGCTACGCTGCCCTTGCACGCTCAGCCTGATGCTTGTTAATGGCACCTCTCGCGAGAGCAATACTCGGACCACTTTATAGTCAGAAAATATGAATCACTGGTTACTGAAATCTGAGCCGGACGTTTTTAGTTATTATCATCTTGAGGCCGCACCAGGCAGGCGCACAGTATGGGACGGCGTGCGCAATTATCAAGCGCGGAACATACTGCGGGATGAGATCCAGGTCTCAGATCTGGCGTTTTTTTACCATTCCAGCTGTAAAGAGCCTGCAATTATCGGCGTGTGCCGCGTTACCCGCACCGGACTTGCCGATCCGTCACAGTTTGATCCGGCCTCCGATTATTTTGATGCAAAATCCGATGCGGCCAATCCGCGCTGGATCACCATCGAAGTCGAAGCCCTGCGCGCACTCAAACACCCCATTACGCTGAAAGATATGCGCAAAGACAGTGCGCTGCAGGAAATGGCTCTGCTCAACCGTTCTCGCCTTTCCGTTCAGCCGGTAAGCGCTGAAGAATGGTCGCATATTCTGCATCTGGCCGCCGACGACGGACATTTCCATGAATGAAATAACGCCCCATGTGGTCACCCTGAATGCAGACCAGAGCTATCAGATTTGCCAGTGCGGACGCTGCAGCAGCGCACCCTTTGCCGCCGACAATTGCCCCCGACCGCTGAGCCTGCACAGCAATCAGAAGCAACTGGTGTGGTTGTGCAGCTGCGGACGCAGTGAGGCCATGCCCTACTGCGATGGCAGTCATAATCCGCGCAATAAAATGAGTATCCGGGAGGCGATCAGGGAAATGGCTCAGGACTTACTCAGCCACTTCCGTAAATAGCTCAGAACGCCGCAGCCGCGGCATTGGGTGTCATGATTTTACGCACCTGATGAAACAGGTCTGCGGTGTCGAGCAAAGAGTTGCCCGACTGAATCATACCGTGGCGCACCTGCCAGAAGGTGGCCGCATGCAGGGCAATGACCTTATCCACAGGCTCAAAGCCCATCAGCGGGCGCACAAGCGTCCCACTGAAGGTCGATTGGGTAACCACCAGATTGCCTTCACACACCACCTCTTCAACCCCAATGGAAAAGTCTTCCATAGAGTTGCGGATAGTCTGAATCAGGGTCTCCATACCATCCAGACCCAGCGGCATATTGACCATGCTCGCATAGTAGGTGAAGTCGCGGGCAACCAGCGAACGCGCCAGATTAAAGCGCCCCTGATTCCAGGTCAGCTCAACAAAATTGTGTACCAGCTTTTTATTACTATCCAGACGCGCGTCCATGTCATTCTCCTGCAGTGCAGACATCCTTGCCTGCTGAATCACAGCCATTGGCCTTTTGCGCGATACTACGCAGCGGATAGTTATACTCTTAGGACAATTCGGGTCAATATGGCAAAAGTTGGAAATCAGACCGGGTTGGAATCGGACAGTAACCATTCCGCCAGCTGACGATAGATCTGCTCTCTGTGCTGCGGTGACTCATTCACCAGATGGTGCTGACCACCGGGCAACATCATCAGACGCTGACGGGGAAACTTCTGCGCCAGCAGTTTCAGGTTATGACGCCAGGCGACGGTATTATCGTTATCGCCCTGCACGATGGTTACCGCCAGTTCAGAAGCGGGTAATGCTTCAATATAGGGTATCCATTGCTTCAGGGCTCCGACCCAACGCACACTGAGGTGATGTGGCTGCAACGGGTCCTGCTCAGCGATAAAGCGCAGAAAATCGGTATCCGCCGAATTGGGGTTAAATTTGCGCCGAACCTGACGCAGAAACAGGCTGACAAAGGTATGCACCAAACGGCCTCTGTACCAGCCTTTCGGGCGTACCAGAGGAGCCATCAGGGTAATGCCGGCAAAGGGTGATTGCGCTTTGGTCAGCTGGCGCTTGAGCAGATAATTAATAATGATGGCGCCACCAGTACTCTGACCGAAGACATACAACGGGCCGCCAAGGCCGCCACGGGTACGCTGCAGAATCAGACTGAACACTTCGTCGTATTCCTGGAAACTGCCGATGGATGCACTCTCGCCGCTGGAAAGTCCGTGCCCGGGCAGATCGAACGTCACCACATTCAGCCCCTGCTGCAGGCAAAAGCCAATCAGCGAACCGTACAGACCAACATGGTCGTAGTACCCATGAACAACGATGGCAGTACCACGCGGGTTCTGTGGACGCCATACCTGCACAGCTATCTGGTAATCAGCCGCCTGTATCAACCCGGCAAAGTGACGCACGCCACTCAGCTCTGGAAAGTCCAGCCGGTACATCTGCAGATAAGCATCCATTTGCGCACCAGAGGCCGGCTCACGAAACTGCCAGTCCATCGGTTTAAGGGCAGAAACCAGACCGTTCTTACTCCAGCTCAGACTCACATTCAGCACTCCGGAAAATAACACCGACATACTAGGCGCTGACAGCAACGATGCCTAGCCACCCTTGCCGTTAAAGACTAAATAAGCCGCAGCAACAGCTTAACCAGCAGAAAAACAGCAATAAAAAAGGGCTCCGAAGAGCCCTTTTTACGATCTGGCTAAAGCGTATTACACGCTGTAGTACATATCGTATTCAACCGGATGAGTGGTGTGCTCAACACGGTAAACTTCTTCCATCTTCAGGTCGATGTAAGCTTCGATCATATCCTTGCTGAATACGCCGCCTGCAGTCAGGTACTCGTGGTCAGCTTTCAGGCTGTCCAGAGCTTCACGCAGAGAGCCACAAACCTGTGGAATCTTGGCTGCTTCTTCAGCTGGCAGATCGTACAGATCTTTGTCAGCTGCATCGCCAGGGTGGATCTTGTTCTTAACGCCGTCCAGACCAGCCATCAGCAGAGCTGCGAAAGCCAGGTATGGGTTAGCAATCGGATCCGGGAAACGCGCTTCGATACGCTTGCCTTTTGGAGACGCAACGTAAGGAATACGGATAGAAGCAGAACGGTTACGGGCAGAGTAAGCCAGCATTACCGGAGCTTCGAAGCCTGGGATCAGACGCTTGTAAGAGTTAGTACCTGGGTTGGTGAACGCGTTCAGGGACTTAGCGTGCTTG
>NZ_DDCJ01000166.1:60744-64354 GCF_002335285.1 Thalassolituus sp. UBA2009 | reverse complement strand
CTCGGCCATTCTGGAGCTGGAATCAGCAGATTCTGCTGACGCTGAGCAGAACAATGCAGAGCAGATCAGTGCAGAACCAGCGGCCGCTGCGCAAGAGCCTGCTCCGGCGGCCCCGGCGGCAGAAATAAACGCCGGTTCAGCAGCAGATAGTGTGGAAAGCCTGATTGATCTGGTGGTGCCTGATCTGGGCGGTGCCAGTGAAGTCACCGTGATTGAACTCTGTGCGCAGCCTGGCGACACCCTCAGTGCTGATGATTCGCTGATCGTACTGGAAAGCGATAAAGCCAGTATGGATATACCGGCACCACAGGGCGGCACCTTAAAGGAATTGCTGATTAATATTGGCGACAAAGTGAAAGAGGGCCAGGTGTATGGCCGGCTGCTGACACAGGCGCAGCAGGGCTCTGCAGCATTAGCTCAACAGGCATCAGCTCAGCCAGCGTCAAATAAAGCGGTGGAAAATGCACCAGCGCCAACAGCGGCGGCTGTTTCTGCGGCGTCTGTAGCAGCGGTGTCTGAAACGACGAGCAGTGCAGAAAAAACTGATATTCATAATGTCTACGCCGGTCCGTCTTCCCGTCGTCTGGCGCGACAGCTGGGTGTCGATTTAACCAAAGTAAAAGGCACGGGCGACCGCAGCCGTATTACCAAAGATGATATCCGTGACTACGTTAAAGCGCTGGTAAAACAGGCTGAAAGTGGCGTTGCTGCGGTGACTTCTGGCAGTGGTATTCCTGCTGTTCCGGCAGTTGATTTTGCACAATTCGGTGAGATTGAACTGCAGCCGATGAGCAAAATTAAAAAGATCACGGCGGCTAATATGAGCCGTAACTGGCTGAATGTGCCTCATGTTACGCAGTTCGATGAAGCCGATATTACCGACCTGGATGCTTTCCGCGCTTCGATGAAAGCGGAAGCAGAAAAGCAAGGCGTTAAACTGACTCCGCTGCCGTTTTTAATTAAGGCAGCGGCCAGTGCCCTGACGCTGGAGCCCAGCTTTAATGTATCGCTGCATCACGATGGCGAACATATGGTGCAGAAACACTATGTGCATATTGGTATCGCCTGCGATACGCCGAACGGCCTGATGGTACCGGTGCTGCGTGATGCCGATAAAAAAGGTATTTACCAGATCGCCCGTGAAGCCAGCGAGCTGATTGAAAAAGCCCGTAACGGTAAACTTAAGCCTAACGAAATGCAGGGCGGCTGCTTTACCATTTCCAGTCTGGGGGCGATGGGCGGTACCGGCTTTACGCCGATTGTAAATGCTCCGGAGGTGGCAATTATGGGCGTGTCTAAGGCGCAGATAAAACCACAGTGGAACGGCAAAGAGTTTGTGCCGCGTAATATGCTGCCGCTGGCGGTCTCTTACGACCACCGGGCGATTAACGGTGCTGACTGTGGTCGCTTCTTCACCACGCTGGTGGCGTTGTTGTCGGATGTGCGTCGTCTGATTTTATAACCAGGCGTGTTATCGCGGGCATGGCCCGCTCCTACCCAAATCTGCTCCTTTTTAAAGACACCGATTTTTCGTAGGAGCGGACCATGCTTACGTTAAAAGGATTGTGTCATCGGGAAATTCAGCAGAATTGATTTTGTAGGAGCGGGCCATGCCCGCGAATACCTGTAGCCTTAAGGATATATTCCTCTCAGCGCAGCCACTGCTCAGGCAGGCCTTTGGTCTGGATCATCGCGGCAAAATCCATGGCCAGCGCAATCATCACATGTACCGCAACACCACCCCAGATTGAGCGTGACTTTAACGCCAGAATGCCAAGAAAAAAGCCGAATAAAATCGCACCGGTCGACTCCAGCCAGAGTTTCGGGAAATGCAGCATCAGATAGGGCAGGCACATCACCGCGACCGATAAGCTGCCGAGCTGTGGCCGCAGGCCGTTCACCAGAAAACCGCGGAAGAAAAATTCAACGGCAATAAACTGGGTGATGTAAATACACTCCCAGAGCAACAGATCAAGCCAGCTTTTATGGGCCAGATTATAAAAGGGGTAGTGGTTGGCGAAGTCGTCGCGGAAGCTGGCCATAATGGCAAAAAACACAATCGGTGTAGCCAGCAGGCAATAACCTAACCAGTGCTTATGCACCTCGCCCCATTGCCAGCCGTAATCGCGGACGGATTGCTTCAGCACGTATCGGATGGTGAGCATCGGGATAATAATAAAGGTCAGCAAATGCCAGAAACCCCACCAGACATAACCCAGTAATTCGCGGTACTGGCTGCGCTGATAGCTGATCAGCCACTGGTGGTTGTCAATGGCAAACAGGTTTTCCAGTAGCGGGATTGCAGTACGCAGATTGCTCGAGTATTTCAGGTAATGCAGCATCAGTAAGCAAACGCAGGCAACGGCAATCACAATCCAGGCACGGTTTTTTAAGGTTGCCGGGCTGACATTCTGCCGCTCTTTTTCGGCCTGCTCATCAATAGCGCTGACGTGCGACCAGATCTGTTTCGGGTGCAGCCAGTACAGCGGGTTATGCAGGGTTCTGGATTGATACGACATAAACATCCTGTTTGTTAATTCAAAGCGCCCGGCGGCGCCTGGTCAATGCAGGTGCCGCCGGCGCTTGGTTAATGCAGATGCCGCCGGCGCTTGGTTAATGCAGGTGCCGCTGGCACTTGGTTAATGCAGAAGCCGGCAGCATTTTATAAATGCCTATGCTGCCAGCGCCATGTTAAAGCAAAAAGTAGGTCTTGATGCCGGACAGAATATTATTCACCGCCACCGATGCCAGAATCAGCCCCATAACCCGGCTGATAATACTGGCGCCACCATCACCGATAAGCCGGTGAACCCGGCTGGCCAGCAGTAGCAGGACAAAAACTACCGCCAGAACCGACAGCATAACCAGCGTGGTCTGCGACTGTTCGAGCAGGCTGTAACGGTTGTTCTCGGTCATCAGTACCGCACCAAGCATGGCGCCGGGGCTGGCAATGGATGGCACTGCCAACGGAAAAATAGCGGTTTCTCTGCCGTCGCGGGCGATGCGTTTTTCTTCAGCCGGTTTGCCTTCGCCAAAGATCATGGTCAGGGCAAACAGGAACAGCACGATACCGCCGGCAATCTGAAACGCCGACAGCGGAATATTGATGGCGGTCAGAATGATTTCGCCGGCCACCACAAAAAACAGCAGAATTGCGCCGGAGAATAACGTCGCCTGCAGGGCAATTTTTCGCCGTGTCGCTTCGTTATGCAGAGCGGTGACGGCAATAAACACCGGAATGGTACCGATGGGGTCGATCACAGCAAAAAAGAAGATAAAAGTGGCGATCAGTTCGCTCATAAGGCTCCGGAACTGTATGGGCCTGGCTGCCGGACCGGTTCCGGTCAGAAGAGGCAGGCCGGTTGCTGATGTGGTGATATGGCACAGAAGGTAGCAGGATAATGGAGTTTGCCGCTGAATGCAGCGCTCCGTGCTAATATGCACGGCTATCTGTTGTTATTTCTGTGATGATTCCTGTGACCAAACCTGTTGATTCTGCTGCATCTGACTCTGCGCCGAAAAAAGTATCCGGCGCTTCTCTTTATGGTACGGGCAAAGCCCGCCCGGATGCATCCTCCGCTAATGGAACGGGGAAAACCCGCCCGGATGC
>NZ_DDCJ01000166.1:43765-60510 GCF_002335285.1 Thalassolituus sp. UBA2009 | reverse complement strand
CCGGGCACATCCTCAGCACCAAAGCGTGAACGCGATGATCGTCCCGCCACGAGCCGTGCACGCACGGACGATAAGCCGGAGGGAGGGAGGCAGGCGCGTGATCAGGGCCGCAAAGCGGAAAAAGCGCCCTATAAAGGCCGTAATGCTGAATCCGGTGCGTCCGCTTCTGACAGATCCGGCAGTCGTAAGCCTTCCTCAGGAAAAGACGCTGCAGCTAAGGCGCCCTATGCTCAGAAGAGCAAAAAACCGGCTGCCCGCCGCGATGATGAAAAAACAACCTCAGCGCTCTATGGCGAAGTAAAGCCCGAGGGGCTGCATCCGCGTAATGTGCATCAGGGCCGTTACGATATGGTAGCGCTGGTGGCCGCGGTGCCGGAGCTTGAGTATTTTCTGCAGGCGAATCCGCGCGGTGAACAGACCATCGACTTCAGCGATAACAATGCCGTTGTCTGCCTGAATAAAGCCTTGCTGAAACACCATTATGGCGTGCAGCAGTGGAGTATTCCGGCCGGGTTTTTATGCCCGCCGATTCCGGGGCGCGCCGATTATATTCACTATCTGGCGGATCTGCTGACGGAGTCGGCTAAACCTTCCGTTAATGCAGCACCACGGGTGCTGGATATTGGCACCGGCGCGAATCTGATTTATCCGATTATTGGCAGCAGCGTCTACGGCTGGCAATTTACCGCGACCGATGTGGATGCCACGGCGATCCGCAATGCCCATGCGATTATTTCTGCTAATCCGGCGCTGCAGAGTATTAATATTCTGATGCAGCGAAACAGTGAGAAATTATTTGGCGGTATGATCCGCCCGGATGATTATTTTGATTTAACTCTGTGCAATCCGCCGTTTTTTGCCTCGCAAAAAGAAGCCGAAGCGCAGGCACGACGCAAGTGGCGTAATTTAAAAGGTGATAAAGCCTCGGTAAAACGCAACTTTGGCGGACAGGGGAACGAACTCTGGTGCGAAGGCGGGGAGCTGGCGTTTATTAAGCGCATGATCCACGAAAGTGTGGAGTTTTCAGCTCAGGTTGGCTGGTTCAGCAGTCTGGTGTCAGCCCATGACCATCTTCCGGCACTGAAGCAGTTGCTGCGAAAACTGGGCGCGACGGATATTAAAACCGTGCCGATGGCGCAGGGGCAGAAGGTCAGCCGCTTTATTGCCTGGACGTTTCAGGCATAAATTCTGTGCTGCAACAGCGGCTGGTAAATAATCATTTACCAGCCGCTGTGTTTACTGTTGAGACTGCGCTTTTCTGATCTCGGTTACCTGATCAAAACCAATCCCCCAGTTATCCGTCGGAACTTCATCAATCACCACAAAGGTGACATGTGGTGGCTTATTCAGAACATCGGCCATCAGTTGCGTGGCACCGCGTATCAGCGCCTGTTTCTGTTCGTTACTGACGTTCTCGTCGGTAATCCGGATATTAATGTAAGGCATAGTTATCTCCGTTCAGGCATTGGCGTACATTTTGTTAACGATGAGCCATTGATTGTTTTCTTTTAACAGTCCGAGAAAATCGATATAGGTGCGCCCCAGCAATGGACACAACACTTTGACCATGGCCTGCTCACCAAGCAGATCAACTGCCAGAAGCCGGTAGCCGAAGGCGTCACCACGTTGGGCCGGCACTTCGCGCTGAGCGACCAGGCTCAGCCAGTCTTCCAGATTGCGGCGTAAACCCGGCGCTTTGAGCACCGCATCGGCATGAAAAATATGCTGTAGTTTTTGCGTATCGCCCTGATGCAGGCCATTGAAATAGTCCTGTACCAGGGCACAGATCTGATCGAAATCCTGAGTGGTTATTGCATCCGTATTCATCATAGGTCTCCATCTTGCGCTTCTGTTATCCGCTTCTGTTATCCGCTTCTGTTATCCGCTTCTGTTATCCGCTTCTGTTATCCGCTTCTCTTATCCGCTTCTCTTATCCGCTTCTGTTATCCGCTTCTCTTATCCGCTTCTCTTATCCGCTTCTCTTATCCGCTTTTATTAGCGCAGGGCATCGGCTGTTTGTTGTTCAGCTTTTAATGCCTGCTTAAAGCTGTCCATCGCCAGCACGCGGTCGATCATGGCGCTGGTTTTTTCACCAATCTGAATGTTGACTGGAAAGGCCGCGCCCCAGCGTGAATAGACGCTGAGCATAATGTCGGCGGCAGAAGGTTGTTCACCGCCCAGAAATGGCTGCTCCTGCAGCTGATTCTCCACCACTTGCCACAAGGCACTGATGGCGTCGGCGGCGGTCGCAAAGAAGGCCTGGCGGGCGTCGGCATCATGAATGGCTGAGCTGGCAAAAAATAAGCGGCTGTATGCAGGGTGCATGGTGGCGTTGGCGAACATGATGTTGCGGATGGCCTGCAGGCGCGCGTTGGCATCGTTGTGCGGGAGCATCGGGTTGGGGTGTTTTTCCAGCAGGTGGATCATGATGGCAGCACCTTCACGCAGAGTCTGGCCGTTATCCGGATCGTGCAGAACAGGGACGGTGCCGACCGGGTTGATGCGGCTGAAGTCGCTGACCTGTTGTTTGTGAATCAGGCTCACTTCCTGGCTCAGTTCACGCAGTACCACCTGGGTGGCGAGTGAGCAGGCGTCAGGCAGAAAATACAGTGTGTACATAGTCTTCTCCGGTGTATTCGGGTTTGAGTGTTGTTTGGGAGTCTTGGTGTGGGCTGTGAGCACTGTGCTTCACAGCCTTATGGGCAGATTAGGGGGTTGGCGTTGTTGGATATATAGCTACAATGCGAACCTGTTGTTTTCAAATTGGAAACAGTTTTAGGTGGGGGAGCAGTGAATAAACTTCGGGCAATACAGCTGTTTGTCAGGCTGGCAGAGCTGGGCAGCTTTACCCGGGTGGCGGAGCAGCTGAACACATCGAAATCGGTTATCAGTAAGGAAGTCAGTCGCCTGGAAGAGGATCTGGGAGTCCGGCTGTTGCACCGCACTACGCGCAATGTGCAGTTAACCCATGCCGGGGAAGGCTATCTGCAGCGGGCGCGGGAGATTCTGGCGCAGCTGGAGGCAGCCGACAGCTTTGTGCAGGATCTGCAGCAGGCGCCGCGTGGCCGGCTGAAAATCAATGCGCCGATGGCGTTGGGAATCACCGAGTTGTCGCGCATGTTTGCCGATTTTATGCGCGCCTATCCGGATATTGAGCTGGATATTCATCTGGGTGACGAAGATGTGGATCTGGTGGAGCAGGGCTTTGATCTGGGGTTTCGTGCCTCCAGTCAGCCGCTGGATCTGGCCTATGTCGGCCGGCCACTGACACGCTTTGGGTATCACGTCTGCGCTGCGCCGCAGTACCTGCAGCAGCATGAACCGATTGTGTCGGTTGATGATCTGCGCAGCCATAACTGCTTTGAATACAGTTATTTCAAGGGCAAGAATGTCTGGCCGCTGGATGATGGTGTACGCATTGGCGGTACGCTAAGGGTCAACAGTGTGATCTTTATGCTGACGGCGATTAAATCCGGTCTGGGGCTTGGGCTGGTGCCTGAGTTTTTATGCCGCGAGGCGCTTGCCGGTGGCGAGCTGGTCGAGGTTTTGCCGGATGCGCGCAAACCAGAACTGACGCTGTATGCGCTGTACCCGGCCAGACACTTTGTGCCGGCCAGAGTACTGCAATGTATCGACTTTCTTGAGGCCTGGTTTCTGCGCCAGCGTTAGCGCATCAGGCCTATTCTGCGCAGGGAGCGCTTGGAATGGCTTTCAAAGCGGCTGCTCTGTTGCAGGGTTTCTTCAACAAAGGCCAGATGATCATTCACCGCCTGCTGGGCGGCTTTCGGATCACGGCTTAATACCGCGTCTTTAATCGCGCTGTGCTGGCGCAGGATTTCATCACGCCGGTCTTCTTTGGTGTACAGGTATTCCAGGTTAGTGGCGATGGTCATCTTGAATAAGTTGAACAGGGCGCGCATGGAGTGCAGCAGTACCGCGTTATGTGATGCTTCGGCAATGGCGAGGTGAAAACGCCAGTCGAGTTCCGCTTCTTCTTTATGGCCAATGCGCTGCACATGGCCGTCGAGCCATTCGTTATAGCGCCGTTCAATAATTTCCCGGTCCGTCTCCGTGGCGCGCAGGGCGGCGTAGTGGGCCGCCACTTCTTCCAGCGCGTGGCGGAACTCCAGCAGGTCGTAATTAAATTCGCTGTGGGTCTGAAATAACTGCATCAGCGGATCAACAAAGGACAAGCCGATTTCGGCTGAAACAAAGGTACCGCCGCCCTGTTTGCGGGTAACCAGACCTTTGGCTTCGAGTTTATGCAGGGCTTCGCGCAGTGATGGCCGCGACACTTCAAACTGCTGTGCCAGTTCGCGCTCCGGTGGCATTTTCTGGCCGGGCACCAGGCTGCCTTCCAGAATCATCGCTTCCAGACGCTTGGCAATGATGTCGGAAATCTTGCTGGCACGGATCGGATCGTCACTCATGGGGTTCCTGCTGCGGCTTTATGTCTTGTTAAAAGGTAAAACCAATTCTATCTGAACGTTGCGTTACTTGTCAGGCCTTAAAAGGGCGATTGGTCTGTTTTTTTATGCGACCAATGTCGATATTACAAAGCGCTATATAAGGCATAAAGGGTTTGACCCTGAAGGGAGGCAGCGGTAATTTATTGCAACAAATCAAGAGTGGGTAATTGGTAATACCAATTTATAAAATTGATAATGCCCGTCAGCCCACCTCACAGCCGACAGCGGTGATAGCGCAATGACAGAACAGAACACAACAGCGGCAGCCAGCCGCCAGCCGCGGGTTTATCCGCCCAAACCAGAAGCGGTTTATTTGCTGGGCACCTGCCTGGTTGACAGCTTTTATCCTGAAGCCGGAATGGATGCGATCGCGCTGCTGCAGCATGCAGGTATCGAGGTGATTTTTCCGCAGAGCCAGAGCTGTTGCGGTCAGCCGGCATATAACTCTGGCTATGATGAGCAGGCGCGTGCTGTAGCCCGCACTCAGCTGCAGGCCTTTGCCGCCGACATACCGGTGGTGGTGATGATGGGCTCCTGTGCTGGCATGGTGCACAAAGAATATCCGAAGCTGTTTGCTGGTCAGCCGGAAGAGGCGGCTGCCATTGCGCTGGCGGCACGCAGTTATGAGTTCAGTGAATTTATGGTGAACGTTCTGCAGCTGGAGCAACAGCTGGCGCAGGCAGAAGATCAGTCGCCGCTAACCGTGGCGCTGCATACCTCCTGTTCGGCCCGTCGTGGAATGGGTGTGGCGGCGGAGCATAAAGCGCTGGTGGAAAACCTGCCCGGTGTACAGGTCGTTGAGCCTGAACGGGTTGCTGAATGCTGCGGCTTCGGTGGCACCTTTGCGGTGAAGCAGGGTGATATTTCTGCGGCGATGGCGGCGGATAAAGCCAGTGCGATTGCCGCCACCGGTTGTCAGCGGCTGGTCAGTGGTGACTGTGGCTGCCTGATGAATATTGGTGGCACCTTAGACAAACTGCAGGGGGAGAAGCAGGGGCCTGCAATTCCGGTTCAGCATCTGGCCTCGCTGTTGTATACGCGTCTTAACGGTGGTGATGGTTCCCAGATCAGTCAGAAGCGCAGCCAGCAATACAACAAGAAAAGCGGAGATAAAGCATGAGCCAGAAAATTGCCTCCGACAGCATGCATATCAATATCGAACAGTTACAGCAGGAGCTGAACGTCGAGCAGCGCGAATTTAACGAGCTGCAGCAACGCCATTTTAAAGTACGCGCCAAAATGGCACTGGAAAACGAAGCCTTACGTAAAAGCTTTCGTGGTGCTTCCGATTTTTTAATGGGCAAACGCAAAGCCGTGTTTCCTGATGAAGGCGCTTTGTCTGCGTTACGTGACCGTGGCGAAGCCATTCGTCAGCACAGTCTGGCGCACTTACCGGAATTACTGGAGCGGCTGGAAAAAAATCTGACCGCCAACGGTATTCAGGTGCACTGGGCCGAAACCGCTGATGAAGCCTGCACTATTATTCACGATATTTTAACGGCGAATAACGCCCGCACCGTGGTGAAAGGTAAATCCATGGTGACGGAAGAAATTGAACTCAATCATTTTCTTGAGGCACGGGGTATCGAGTGTCTGGAAAGTGATATGGGCGAATATCTGGTGCAGCTGGCCGGTGAAACGCCATCGCATATTATTATGCCGGCCATCCATAAAAATAAGGCACAGATTGCCAGAGCTAATGCACGCCCGTGCCCAGACCAGCGATGGTTCGCAGGTGCCTTATACCGAAGACGTTGACGAATTAATCGGCAATGCCCGCGCTATTCTGCGCGATAAATTTATGCGCGCCGATGCCGGTATTTCCGGCGTGAATATGGCCGTGGCCAACAGCGGCACGCTGTGTCTGGTGGAAAACGAAGGCAATGGCCGTATGACCACGACTATGCCGAAGCTGCACATTGCCGTCACCGGTATTGAAAAAGTGGTGGAAGATTTTTCCCATGTGCCGGAATTACTGACACTGTTAACCCGCTCGGCAACCGGGCAAAAAATCAGTACCTATTTCAATATGATTTCCGGGCCGAAAAAAGCCGGTGAGCTGGATGGCCCGGAACAGGTGCATCTGGTGCTGGTGGATAATGGCCGTTCGCGTATTTTCAGCCATCCGGTGTTAAAACCGACACTGCAGTGTATCCGCTGTGGTGCCTGTATGAATCATTGTCCGGTCTATGCGCGGGTTGGCGGTCATGCTTACGGTTCGACTTATCCGGGGCCTATTGGTCAGGTGGTGACACCGCAGATTGCCGGGTTAGAAAAACACGGCGATATGCTCAGTGCCTGCTCATTAAACGGCGCCTGTGGTGAGGCCTGTCCGGTACGTATTCCTTTGCCTGAGTTAATCCGCGAATTACGCGCCGAAGCCGTCAGTCCGCAATTTACCGATGCCGCCGCGGTTTCCAATGCCACTGCAGTACAGGAAGTGCTGGGGCGCGGTGCCAAACGCACGCTGGGTGAAAGTTTAATCTGGCGCGGCTGGGCGCTGACCCATCGTTTTGCGCCGCTGTACCGCATCATGACCACAGCGATGACCCGCGGTCGCGGCCTGTTCCGCAGTAAAGCCGCTGCTGCACTGTTATCACCCTGGACCGACTCGCGCAGCACGCCACAACCGGCGCGCCGCAGCCTGCATGAATTAGCCAAAGCCCGGGGGATGGCTGGCCAGTATCAGAACAACACTGCCGATAAACGCGGAGATAATGCATGAACAGTCGTGAGCGTATTTTACAGCGGCTGTATGCCAGCCAGGCGTCTGCCCAAAACCCTGAGCAGACAAGCCAAACCACCGGCATTCAGGCGGAGCATGCCGCTGGCTGGACACAACTGGCGCAAAGCGAATGGCTGGCCAGCTTTAAACAAAATCTGCTGGATAACCATGCCGAAGTCATTGAAACCACAACGGCCAACTGGGCAGGAGAGCTGGCACAACAACTGACAGCACGCGGTGTTAAACGCCTGCTCAGCGGTGAGCATAAGCAGGGCAGGGTATTGCTTAATGCACTGGCAGGCTATGTTGCTGAACATCAGGCGGCTGAGCAGCCATCGGCAGCCATCGATGCGCAGTTAGTGACAACGGCTTTAAGCAAAGAGGAATTGTTTACCGCTGTGGACGCAGGCTTCAGTGTGGCCTCGGCGGGTCTGGCGGAAACCGGTTCGCTGCTGGTCGAAACCGGCCCACAGGAACCACGGGCGCTGTCGCTGGTGCCGCCGCTGAATATTATTCTGCTCAATGCCTCAGCCATTACCGCCAGCTTTTTAACCCTGGTGCAGGCACAGAAATTACCGGCGCATATGCCGACTAATGTGTTGCTGATTTCCGGGCCGAGCAAGACCGCCGATATTCAGCAGACCCTGGCCTATGGCGCCCACGGGCCAAAAGAACTGATTGTCCTGCTGTTAACGGATGCCTGATATGACTGACGCTTTTCATCGTTTTGCGCAGGATCTGGCGCCTTTTATTGCTGACGAACGCATTATTTCCGATCCGTTACGCACTCTGGCTTTTGGTACCGATGCCAGCTTTTATCGCCTGATTCCCAAACTGGTCGTCACGGTTATTAATGAGCAGGAAGTACAGAAGGTACTGGAGCTGGCACACCAGCATAAAGTGCATTTAACCTTCCGGGCGGCGGGCACCAGTCTGTCCGGTCAGGCCGTGACCGATGGTGTGCTGGTGCGTTTGGGTAATGGCTGGAATAAAGCCGCGGTATTAAATAACGGTGCGCAGTTGCAGGTGGAGCCGGGGGTTATTGGTGCCCGTGCTAATCAGTTGCTGGCGCCTTTTGCGCGTAAAATCGGCCCGGACCCGGCGTCGATCAATACCTGCAAAATTGGTGGTATTGTCGCCAATAACGCTTCCGGTATGTGTTGCGGTACGGCGCAGAATTCTTATCAGACGCTGGCTTCCATGCGCCTGATTCTGGCCGATGGTACGGTGCTGGATACCGCCGACGAGGCCTCAAAAAATGCCTTCCGCCAAAGCCATGCCAGCTTGTTACAGCAACTGGCGGACATGCGCTCGCAGGTGTTGAACAATCCGGTTTTGCACGACCGAATTGTGAAGAAATTCAGAATTAAGAATACCACCGGCTACAGTCTTAACGCTTTGGTGGATTTTTCTGATCCGATCGATATTATGCAGCACCTCCTGGTGGGCTCAGAAGGCACCCTGGGGTTTGTATCGCAAGTGATTTATCACACGGTCGAAGAGCACGCTTATAAAGCGTCTGCCTTACTGCTGTTTGCCAACATCGAACAGACCAGTAAGGCAGTGACCGCTCTTTCCTCGGCACCGGTTGCCGCGGTTGAATTAATAGACCGCGCCGGTCTGCGCTGCGTTGAAGATAAACCCGGCATGCCGGACTATTTACGCACCCTCGATGAACAGGCCGCCGCCTTACTGGTGGAAGTTCGCGCCGGCAGCGATGCCGAATTACAGCAGCGCCTGAGCGAAACCACCGCTGCTTTGCAGGCTTTTGATACCCTGCAGCCGAAAACCTTTACCACCGATAAAAACACCTGCCAGCTGTACTGGAATATCCGCAAAGGGTTATTTCCGGCGGTTGGTGCGGTACGTGCCAAAGGCACCACCGTTATTATCGAAGATATTGCCTTTCCGGTTGAGAATCTGGCGCCTGCTGTGCTGGAGTTACAGGCGCTGTTTAAAAAATACCACTACGACGAAGCCATTATTTTTGGCCATGCGCTGGCCGGTAACCTGCACTTTGTCTTTACCCAGAATTTTACCGATCCGGCAGAAATCCAGCGTTATGCCGATTTTATGGACGAAGTCTGTGTGCTGGTGGTTGGCCGTTATGATGGCTCGCTCAAAGCCGAACACGGCACCGGACGTAATATGGCGCCCTTTGTTGAGATGGAATGGGGCGGTCAGGCTTATGAGCTGATGTGGGCGATCAAACAGGCCTTTGACCCGGCCGGCCTGTTAAATCCGGATGTGATTTTAACACGCAACCTGCGCACTCATATTGAGAACTTAAAACCCATTCCCGAAGCGGATGATCTGATTGATCGTTGCATCGAATGCGGCTTCTGCGAGCCGGTTTGTCCGTCACGCAACCTAACCCTGACGCCACGCCAGCGCATTGTGATTATGCGCGAATTAAAGCGCCAGGAACGCGATGGTAAAAATCCGGCCTATAAAACCCTGCTGGATGACTATCAGTATCAGGGCGTGGATACCTGTGCCGCCGATGGTCTGTGCAGCATGGCCTGTCCGGTCGGCATTAATACCGGCGATTTAAGCCGCAAACTGCGTCATGAACGCAATAAAAAACACGCGGGTAAGGCGCAGTGGGTGGCGGAGCATTTTGCCGGCGTGAGCAAAACCAGCCGTGGCGCGCTGCAGTTAATGGATATTACCCGCGATCTGGTTGGTGACGGCGTGATCAGCACCGTGGCGAAAGGGGTGAATACCCTGACGCTGGGGGCCACGCCGTTGTGGCACGATGCCATGCCAACCGCCGCCGATAAGCTCAACCCGTGCGAATACGGCGTGAATGAGCTGACTCAGGTGGTATATTTCCCCAGCTGTGCCAGCCGCACCATGGGGCCGGGAGCCAAAGAGGATGACCAGCGCAGCCTGATGCAGGTAACCCTCGATCTGGCGCAGAAAGCCGGTGTGCATCTGGCCATGTTGCCTGATCAGGACCAGCACTGCTGCGGCATGCCGCTGGAAAGCAAAGGCCATTTTGAGCAGGCCGATGCCATGCGTGCGGCGCTTAATGCGGCGCTGCTGAAAGCCTCCGATAATGGCCGCCTGCCGGTACTGATTGATACCAGTCCCTGCGTGTTCCGTCTGCAACAACAGCTGGATGAGCGTATTCAGCTGCTTGATCCGATCCGCTTTGCCAACCGCTTTCTGGTGCCGAATCTGGATATCCGGCCGACCCATGAGCCGGTGGCCGTACATATTACCTGCTCTACAACTAAGCAGGGGCTGGGCGAGGAATTACTGGCGCTGGCGCGGCGCTGTTCCTCTCAGGTGGTGGTGCCGGCGGACATTACCTGTTGCGGCTTTGCCGGTGATAAGGGCTTTATGCTGCCAGAGCTGAATGCCTCGGCGCTGGCGCCGCTGAAAGCTCAGGTGGAGCACTGCGTGGAGGGCATTTCGACCAGCCGCACCTGTGAGATTGGCCTCAGCCGCCATGGGGAAATCCCTTACCACTCGCTGTTTTACCTGCTGGACCGGCTTAGCTGAATAAGAGCAGCTCCTGACTGGCGCAGGAAGGAGCTTGCTGATGAGGTGTTTATAGGTAATTCTGTAAATATACCTTATTAAAATCCTCGGGTTTGGTTAAGCTCGAACGGATGATATTCACAGTGGCGGTGTGTATGGATACAAGCCCAGCGGCAGCAGCTGATAAACTGGCACTACTGGAGCTGAAATCCAGTGCTCTGGATGCCTTGCTTGGCCATTCCGATCTGGGGCTGGCCATTATTGATTGCGACCTGCGCTACCAGGCCATTAACAACACTCTGGCGCGTTTTAACGGCCTCAGTGTTGCAGCCCACCTCGGACGCTCTGTCCACGATGTTCTCCCTCAGCTGGCGCCGGTTATCGAACCGATGCTGCGTTCCGTGATTGTTCAGGGGGAAGAAATCACCAACAAAGAAATTCTGGCAGAAGCCCCCAGTACTCCCGGTCGTAAGGCGCAGTGGCTGGCCTCCTATCGCCCGATCCGCGCCGATGACGGACGCATTCTCGGCGTGCTGGTGATTGCGGTTAATCATACGGTCGAGCTGGAGTTACAGCAGGCGAAAGAAGAATCGGCGTCTCTTGTGCGGCGGGTTATCGACAGCCTGGTGTCCTTTGTCGGCATTATGGAACCCGACGGCACCCTGATTGATGCCAATAAGGCACCGCTGGATGCGGCCGGAATTGAGCTGGCTGACGTTCAGGGACGAAAATTCTGGGATTGCTTCTGGTGGTCATACGACAGCGACATACAGCAACAGCTGCGTGAAGCTGTAAAGGCAGCCGCACAGGGCGAAACCGTGCGCTATGACGTGGTTATTCGCACAGCCAATGATCAGCGTATGACCATCGACTTTATGTTGGCGCCGCTGAGAAATGCCGAAGAGGAAATTGTTTACCTGATTCCATCGGCCATTGATATTACCGCCCGGGTGGCCGGCGAAAACATGCTCAAGTACAGCGAAGAGCGCTTCCGCCGGGTTGTCGAAAGTACTCAGGATGGTCTGATTCTGGTGGATGAAGAGGGGCATATTCAGCTGGTTAACCGCCGCAGTACGGAAATGTTCGGCTATGACAGCGAGCAGATGTACCAGCTGACGGTTGAGGATCTGGTGCCGGACAGCATAAAAGCTGCGCACGGGGATCTGCGTCGTGGATATTTACAGGCTCCGCAGGCCAGAGCGATGGCCGCTATGCGGGAGCTGTATGCCCGCCGTCGTGATGGCAGTCTGTTTCCGGTAGAAATTGGCTTAACACCACTGAACTTCCCCGAAGGTATCCGCATTCTGGCCACCATCGTTGATATCTCGGTGCAGAAAAATATTCAGCAGAACCTTATCCGCAGCCTGAATGAAAAAACCGCCTTACTGAACGAAGTGCATCACCGGGTAAAAAATAATCTGCAGGTGGTATCGAGCCTGCTCAGCCTGCAGGCGCGCAGCGTGCCGGAAGAAGTACGCGGCTATTTTGATGAAAGCCAGGGGCGGATAAAAGCCATGGCCTTAATTCACCAGCTGCTGTACGAGCAGAAAAATTTTGATCGCATCGAAGCGGTTTCTTATATGCGCCGGCTCGGGGATCTGCTCAGTCGCAGTTATTTTTCCGCTATGCGCAACGTCAAGATGATCGTCGAATCGGAACAGGAAGAAAGTTATCTCGGACTGGATGTCGCACTGCCTTTTGGTTTGCTGATTAATGAGCTGGTCACTAATTCCATAAAACACGCATTTCTGGGGCGTGACAGCGGAGAAATCCGCCTGTCTCTGAGTGAAAATGGATCGGAAAAACAGCTGGTTATTGCTGACAATGGTGTGGGTCTGCCGGATGGAGTTCGTCCCGGAGTTTCCCATTCTCTCGGTTTTCAGTTAATTCCCGGACTGGTTGAGCAGATGCACGCCACATTACAGGTTCTGGATACAGAAGGTGCTGTTTTTCAATTAACGCTCAGTGATACAGGAGCTTCTGATGAACAGCCATAGCACTTTGCGTTCTTACCGCATATTGATTGTTGAAGATGAAAAGGTAACCGCGCTGGATCTTAAGCTGACGCTGGAAGATCTGGGCTATACCGTGGTTGCCTGTGTTGGCAGCGGCGAAGCAGCCATCGCCGCAGCAGAGGTGCAGGATATCGATCTTATTCTGATGGATATTCACCTCGATACCGCCATGCTGGGCACCGAAGCGGCCAAAATTATTATGCAGCGCTTTGGTGTGCCTGTACTGTTTTTATCGGCCTATACCGATGAACAGACGCTGGATGATGCCAGCGACAGTCTGCCTTACGGTTATATGGTAAAACCCTTTGAAAAACGCGAAGTGGATGCGGCTATCCGTATTGCACTGACACGCCATCATGCCGATATGGAATTACGCCAGTCTGAAGAGCGTCTGCGCCTGGCGCTTGAGGCTGCAAGAATGAGCATCTGGGAGTGGACACCAGCGCCGGATGTTGAAATTCAGATGGCGGTAAAACATTCACCGCCGCAATTAATTTCTGAAAGTCTTGATGCTCTGCTGGTGAATGTTCATCCGGATGATCGCGATAAAATTCATCAGCAAATTACCAGCCATAACCGCTTTCAGCAGCCGGTACGTTACCGCAAACATGAAGGTAACGACTATCGCCGGGTTGAACTGTTTGCCAGTTTATTCAGCTGGGCAAACGGTGATCGCCGGGTAATCGGTGTATTACACGATGTGCATGAGCGTTATCTGGCCGATGAACAGCTGCGTCAGGCCAATGCGGTATTTAATTCCACCTCCGAAGGCATTCTGATTACCGATAACCTGCGCCGGGTGTTAAATGTGAACCCGGCTTTCAGTCAGATTACCGGTTACTCGGCAGAAGATGTGCGTGGTCAGAATCCGGATGAGTTTCTGCATGCCCGGCGCCACAGTGATCAGTTTTATCCGCGACTGGCCAGCGATGCACAGGGTTACTGGAGTGGGGAAATTGCCTGCCAGCGCAAGAATGGAGAATTCTTTCCGGCCTGGGAGCATGTCTGCACGGTATTAAGTGATGACGGGCAGCTACAGAATTTTGTAATTACGTTTTCTGATATCAGTGAATTGCGCCGCGTTGAAAAAAATCTGGCCACGCTCGCTTATATGGATGCCCTTACGGGAGTCGGTAACCGTGTCCGTCTGGAACAGGTGGTGCGCGAAGCACTGGAAGGGGACGATACGCCGGGTTCCGTCGGTATTCTGTATCTGGATCTGGACGGTTTTAAACTGATCAATGACACCCTTGGGCATTCAGAAGGGGATTTATTACTGCGTATTATGGCCGATCGTTTTAAACAATCGGTGCGTGACGAAGATACCGTTGTGCGGATTGGCGGTGACGAATTTGTGATTGTATTAACCGGCGTAGAGCAGGAAGACAATCTGAAAATTGTCGCCACTAAATTATTGGCTGCGGTACAGGAACCCGTAACCCTCAGTCGTGAAAGAGTTGAGCTGTCAGCCAGTATTGGCATCGTGATGTCACGACCATCGGTGCATGAATATGAAGAGTTATTAAAAGCAGCGGACACCGCATTATTTGAAGCCAAGCGGCAGGGAAAAAACCGCTACTGTATTTACGATTTTGCTCTTGCAATGGAGTTTAACGAGCGCCTGCGGATTGAACGTAATCTGAAGCAGGCCATCCGTAACAACGAACTGGCAATCGAATTTCAGCCATTAATTGATCTGCAGACGGCCCAGGTTTACGGGATGGAAGCACTGTGCCGCTGGTATCACGACGAACTGGGAATGATACCTCCGGATCGCTTTATTCCGATTGCTGAGCAGAGTGATGTAATAGTCGATATCGGCGCCTGGATGCTGCGCGAAAGCTGCCGTGAGTTACGCAACTGGATGGATGCCGGAATACCGCCACTGGTGGTATCGGTGAATGTATCCGCGCGCCAGCTGACCGACAGCAGCTTCAGCGAATTACTGATCGCAACGCTGGAAGAATTCAACATTCCTGCGGCACAGCTGGAGCTGGAAATTACCGAAACGGCTTTGCAGGCAAATGAGCAGGTTCTGCGTCAGTTGGAAAATATCCGCAAGTCGGGTGTCGGTTTGGCCATTGACGACTTTGGTACCGGATATTCTTCGCTCAGTCGCCTGAAAGAGCTGCCATTTGACCGGGTGAAAATTGACCGCTCTTTTGTCCGGGATCTTCCCCATGACAGCAATGATATTGAAATTTGCCGCGCTATTATGGCGCTCTGTCAGGTACTTAATCTGCGGGTGACGGCTGAAGGGGTGGAGAACCGCAACCAGCTGAACATGCTGCGTGAGCTGGGTTGCTGTTGCATTCAAGGGTATTTATTCAGCCGCCCGATGCGGCCTGAATGCGTTGCCGACTGGTTGCAGGGGGCGGATATCAGGGCCATTCTCGGATAAGCCCGGCCAGCGCCGGTTACATAAGAAGCCAGGCATGACCTACGCAGCATTTCTTATCAGACTGACGCTTTGTTATAGTGACAATTCACTTTGTCATGGATTATCTCAGTGTCATCGTCAGCCTATACCTCATCATTGATTCCACAGTCCGGATTGTTGGCCGAACCCGGCCGCAGTGCACATTATCTGGAAATGAACCTGAAACCGGATGCCGGAACTGTTCAAATATGCGCCGCGCTGGATCGTGCCCGCCAGACGTTAGCGGACGTTTATATTGCCGTGGCCTTTGGTGGTGAAGCCTGGCAGCGTCTGCAGCCGGCGTGGCAGCCGGCGCAACTACAGCCGTTTAAAGAATTGCGTGGTGAGAATGGCTACAGCATGCCAGCGACTCAGCGCGATGTGTTTTTCTGGATTCATGGCGAAGATCAGGGTGAAGTCATGAATGCGGTTTTACAGGTGCATGATGCCATGCGCGATGTTGCCGTAACTTTGTTGGATTTAAATGGTTTTAAAAACCGTGAAGCCCGCGATCTGACCGGTTTTGTCGATGGTACAGCCAATCCGAAAGGCGACAAGCGTCTGGATGCGGCAGTGATTCCTGAGGGTGAAACCGGTGCCGGTGGCTCCTATGTGCTGTCGCAGAAATGGCAGCATCATCTGCAGGCTTTTAATCAGCTCAGCGTACATGAGCAGGAACAGGTAATAGGCCGCACTAAGCAGGATAATGTGGAGCTGGAAGGTGATGCGATGCCACCGACCTCTCACGTCAGCCGGACAGATGTCAAAATTGACGGTGTCGGGCAGAAAATCTATCGCCGCAGTACCCCTTACGGTGGTGCGGAAGAACATGGCCTGTATTTTCTCGCCTTTGCCTGCAACCTGCGCCGTATCAGCGTGCAGCTTGAACGTATGCTGGGGAACAGTGGCGATGGTTACAGTGATCATCTGATGAAATACTCGACGGCCTTAACCGGTGCTTACTGGTTTATGCCATCACAGTCTGATCTTGATGCAGTACTCGCCCAGGGCTGAACAAGCCTTAACAGGAGGTATCCCATGCTGAATAAAGAAACAACCGGTTTAATGATTGTCGATGTACAGGGCAAACTGGCGGAACAGATGCATGAAAGCAGTGCATTATTCACCCAGCTTCGGCTGCTGATTCAGGGAGCTAACCTGCTGGAATTACCCATTATCTGGATGGAACAGCTGCCGGATAAACTGGGCACAACACGTCCGGAACTGCGTGAAGTTCTGCCGGGAGAAGCTCTGGTAAAATCGACTTTCAGTGGCATGCAGGAACCCTCCATTGCCAAAGCCGTAAAAAATCAGAAAATCAGCCAGTGGCTGGTGGCCGGGCTGGAAGCCCATGTCTGTGTTTACCAGACTGTTGGAGATTTATTGGCGCAGAAATATGGCGTACACCTGGTAACCGATGGCGTCAGCTCGCGCACACAGGCCAATAAAGAACTGGCGATCCGCAAAATGCACAGCATGGGCGCACAATTAACCTCTGTAGAAATGGCGTTGTTTGAATTGCAGAAACAGGCTGAAGGGCCGGTATTTAAACAACTGATTCAGCTGATTAAATAACGAATAAACAGCAAAAAAGTATCGCGGGCATGGCCCGCTCCTACGGGTTATTA